>NZ_WJSQ01000145.1 GCF_009720245.1 Sphingomonas segetis
CTGGTCAACGGCGCCTATCGCGAGCGCTTCGGAGGCGCCCACCCGCCGCTCGAGGTCGCTGCCGGCGAGGATGCGCGGCACGGTCTCGAGCTGGCGCTGACCATGGCCTGGCGCGATGGCGCCGGCTGCGTCACGGCGATCGAAACGACTGCAGGCCCGACGCCGGTTGAGGTCGAGCGCGTCGGTACGCAGAACGACCTGCTGCTGTGGCGCTTCGTGCGGGCCACTGCGCCCGATCCGGTCACAACCGCGGCGAGCAGGCTGAGCGGGAGGGCCGGGGATTTGCTCGGGAGGGCGGGCGTGCTTGCCGCCTTCGTCGACCCTCAGGGAAAAGTGATCGGCCGCAACCGTCTGTTCGAGGAGCGGGCGCTCGGCGGACATGCGCCGGATGAAGCGCCGCGTCTCACCGATCTCGTCTTCGAAACGGAGGATGGCGCGCACTTCCAGCTCACGGCCGAAGGCGACACCGGACGTCAACTTCGCGCGGTGCTCGTTCCGCTCGATCCGCCCGGGCCGGGCGATTACGGCAACTTCTACCTGTTCGACAGCCCCGACACGCTGCCGATGTCGAGCTCGTCGCATCTCCAGGCTCTGCTCGACATGCTTCCGATCGGCCTTGCCCTGGTCGACGGCGATGGGCGGTTCCTGACGATGAACGAGGCTTTCTGCCACGCCGCCGGAATCAAGGAATCGAAAATGCCGGTCTATCCCGGCGATCTGGTGGTGAAGGAAGACAAGGCCGCGGTCGCCGATGCGGTCCGGCGCAATGCGCGTGGTCCCGCCATGTCGGGCGACATCGCGGTGCGGCTCGCGGGTCAACCCGCGGAGCCCGTCGCGCTGACCATCGCCGGCCTTCGCGGACTCGGCGACGCTGCCGTGCTGCTACTTCTCAAGGACAATAGCGAGGAAGCGAAGCTCAAGCGCCAGGTCGCCCAGGCAACCAAGATGCAGGTGGTCGGCCAGCTGGCCGGCGGCGTCGCACACGACTTCAACAACATTCTTACGGCGATCATCGGCCATTGCGACCTGATGCTGATGCGGCACACGCCGGGCGACATCGATTATGATGACATCCAGCAGATCAAGTCGAACTCGAACCGCGCAGCGGGGTTGACCCGCCAGCTCCTGGCCTTCTCGCGGCAGCAGACCCTCCGTCCGCAGGTGTTGCAGCTGCCCGACGTCGTCTCCGAAGTCTCGCACCTGCTCAAGCGGCTGCTCGGCGAAACCGTCGAACTGGTCGTCAAGCACGGCCGAAACCTTGGTCCGATCCGGGCCGATCCAGGCCAGCTCGAGCAGGTCATCATCAACCTGGCGGTCAATGCCCGCGATGCGATGGCGCCCAAGGGCGGAGGCGTGCTCACAATCCAGACCTATTCGGTGAAGGCCGACCAGGTCGCTGAGCTCGGCTCCGACATCCTTCCGATCGCCGACTATAGCGCGCTTTCAGTCACCGACACTGGCACGGGTATCGCGCCGAGCGTGCTCGGCAAGATTTTCGAGCCCTTCTTCACCACCAAGGAGGTGGGAAAGGGCACCGGCCTCGGCCTTTCGACCGTCTACGGTATCGTCAAGCAGTCCGGCGGCTTCATCTTCGCCGATTCGACGATGGGCGAGGGGACCCGTTTCGTGATCTACCTGCCGGTCCATCGGCAGGAGGCGCGAGCGGCCCGCGGCCCGAGCCCCGCCAAGGCGAAGCAGGACGAGCTGTGGGGCAGCGGCACGGTGCTTCTGGTCGAAGACGAGCCCATGGTGCGAAGCGTCGCGGAGCGGGCGCTGACCCGCCACGGCTACACGGTTGTGACTGCCGACAATGGCGAGGACGCGCTCGAAATCGTCAACCGCGGGGAGCCGATCGCGCTGCTGATCAGCGACGTCGTGATGCCCGGAATGGATGGGCCGACGATGGTCCGCGAAGCGCGCAAGAGCCGGCCGGAGCTCAAGATCCTGTTCATGTCGGGCTATGCCGAAGAGCAGCTGAGGAAGTCGATCGACATCGAGAATGTGAATTTCCTGCCGAAGCCGTTCTCGGTGACCGACCTGGCGGCCGCGGCGCGTCGGGCAATCGGAAGCAAATAGCGCTTTGCGCTTTTGCGCGCGCACCTTATGCCCGTCATTACATGGCTGACGCGCGCTCCATACTGATCGTCGAGGATGAGCCTCTGATTGCGATGATGCTCGAGGATTTCCTCGATTCGCTCGGGCACAAGGTGCGCGGGACGTGCGAGACGGTCGAATGTGCGCTCGAGGAGGTCGAGAAGGGCGGATTCGATCTCGCGATCCTCGACGTCAACCTCAAGGGCGAGAATGTGTGGCCCGTCGCGACCCGCCTGCGCGAGAAGAAAGTTCCGTTCGTCATCGCCACCGGCGGCCACGTCGACCCGCCGCCACCGGAGTTCAACGACGCACCCGTGATCGAGAAGCCTTATACCGTCGACCGCGTCACGCCGGCGATCGAGGCGGCCTTCGCCGGCTAGACGCATCGTCGCGGCTTTGATCGCCGCTGCCGCAGCGCTCGCCCTCGTCTCCGCCATGTTCGAATTCCAGTCGCACTTGATTTTTCCGACCCATGCCGTTCCGCGGGCTGGTCCGTTTCCGCCGCGGGCGCAGCGGCTGTCGCTGAAGACTAAAGAGGGGCAGGAACTCGTCGGTATCCACATCCCGGCGGACGAAGGGTCAGCCGAGCGCACCCTGATCCTGGGGTTTGGCGGCAATGCCTGGAACGCACAGGATGTCGCGGAATACCTCCACCAGCTGTTCCCGGACGAGGAGGTCGTCGTATTCCATTACCGCGGCTATTCGCCCTCGCAGGGCTCGCCGTCGGCGGAAGCACTGATCGCCGACGCGCCGCTCGTCTACGACAACGCGGTCGAGGAGGTGAGGCCGGGCCGCGTCGTCGCTGTCGGTTTCAGCATCGGCAGCGGCATCGCCGCGGCGCTTGCCGCGACCCGAAAGCTCGACGGACTGATCCTCGTCACGCCGTTCGATTCGCTCAAGGCGGTGGCGCAATCGATGTACCCGTGGCTGCCGATCGGCCCATTCTTCGAGCATGAGATCGACGCCGCCTCGGCGCTCGAAAAGGCGCAGGTTCCGGTCGCTATCATTGCGGCCCAACGCGACGAGATCATCCCGGGCGAGCGCACCGAAGCGCTCAGGAAGCGCGTCCCGGAGCTGACGTTCGACCGCACGATCGCCGGAGCCGGGCACAACGACATTTATGCAAGATCCGAATTCCACGAGGCCGCCCGCGAGGCGCTCGACCGTCTCAAACTGTGACAGTGCGCCCCTTGCTAGGTGCAGGCAGTCCATCCATATTGCTGAAATCAAAGGAGCAATCGCGGAGCGGGATACGTTAACCGACCTGCATGGTTGATTGTGCCATAAAGCGGGCTAGCATGCCCATCAGAGGACGGTCGTTCGCGGCCGAAGCGCAGGGACGGGAATGACCAAGCTTTCAGGCGGCGACAGCAAAAGCACCCTCTACTGCTCGTTCTGCGGCAAGTCGCAGCACGAGGTGCGCAAGCTGATCGCCGGGCCGACCGTGTTCATCTGCGATGAATGCGTCGAGCTGTGCAACGACATCATCCGCGAGGAATCCAAGTCGGCGCTGGTCAAGACCCGCGACGGCGTTCCTACCCCTTCCGAAATCTGCAAGGTGCTCGACGATTATGTGATCGGCCAGGACCGCGCCAAGCGCGTGCTCTCCGTCGCCGTTCACAACCACTACAAGCGCCTGTCGCACAGCTCGAAGGCGGGCAGCGACGTCGAGCTGGCCAAGTCGAACATCCTGCTGATCGGCCCGACCGGCTGCGGCAAGACCCTGCTCGCGCAGACGCTCGCGCGGATCCTCGACGTGCCCTTCACCATGGCCGACGCGACGACGCTGACCGAGGCCGGCTATGTCGGCGAAGACGTCGAGAACATCATTTTGAAGCTGCTCCAGGCCTCCGACTACAATGTCGAGAAGGCCCAGCGCGGCATCGTCTACATCGACGAGATCGACAAGATCAGCCGCAAGTCGGACAATCCGTCGATCACCCGCGACGTGTCGGGCGAGGGAGTCCAGCAGGCGCTGCTCAAGCTGATGGAAGGCACGACCGCGAGCGTTCCGCCACAAGGTGGCCGCAAGCATCCGCAGCAGGAGTTCCTGCAGGTCGACACGACCAACATCCTGTTCATCTGCGGCGGCGCCTTCGCAGGCCTGGAAAAGATCATTTCCGACCGCATGCAGGGCAAGTCGATGGGCTTCGGCGCGCACGTCGTCGCGCCCGACGAGCGCAAGACCGGCGAGATCCTTCAGCATTGCGAGCCGGAAGACCTGCTCAAATTCGGCCTCATTCCCGAGTTCGTCGGCCGCCTGCCGGTGATCGCGACCCTGCTCGACCTCGACGAGACCGCGCTGGTCAAAATCCTGGTCGAACCGAAAAACGCGCTGGTTAAGCAATACGCCAAGCTGTTCGACATGGAAGACGTGCAGCTCGAGTTCACCGACGACGCGCTTCACTCGATTGCCGTAAAGGCGATCGAGCGAAAGACCGGCGCGCGGGGCCTGCGCTCGATCCTCGAGAGCATCCTGCTTGACACGATGTTCGACCTGCCGTCGATGGACGGTGTCGACGAGGTGCACATCGACAAGGAAGTGGTCCTCGGCACCAAGGAGCCGGTGCGGGTCTATGCTTCCCAAGACAAGGCCGACGACGCGGCCTGAACCGGCGGGGTCTTTCCCCGACCTCTTCTCCGGCCATGCTGCCCTCTACGCGCGCTCGCGCCCGGCCTATCCGGACAGCCTGATGGCGGAAATCGCGGCGCTCGCTCCCGGCACCGAGCTGGCGTGGGATGCGGGCACCGGGAACGGGCAGGCGGCGCGGCTCCTCGCCGATCATTTCCAGCGCGTCCACGCGACGGACGCCAGCGCGGCCCAGATCGACGAGGCCGAGCCGCACCCACGCATCGACTTCGCCGCCGAGTCCGCCGAGCGCTGCTCGTTACCCGGCGCGAGCTGCGACCTCGTTCTTGCCGCGCAGGCCCTGCACTGGTTCGACCGCGACGCCTTCTACGCAGAGGCGCGTCGGATCCTTCGCTCCGGCGGGCTGCTGGCCGCAATCGGCTATGGTTGGTTTTTCGTCGACCCGCTCATCGACGAGATCGTCGGCCGCACCCTGCTGAAGCCGCTCGAGCCCATGTGGGCGTCCGGGAATTGGCTGCTGATCGACGGCTATCGCACGATTGATTTTCCCGGCGACGAAGTGCGGCTCACTCCTTGCGCGGTGCACCTTGCATGGAGCCGGGAGCAGCTGGAGGCCTATGTCGGAAGCTGGTCCGCGGTGCAGCGGTGGGAGCCAGGCCATCTCGCCGCAGCTTTCGCCGAGCTCGCCGCAGCTTGGCCCGACGGCCAGCCCCGGCACGTCTTCATGCCCGTGATCGCGCGCGCTGCCAGGCTCTAGCCGGGGCTAACGCCTACTGCCCGTGCACCGCGGCGAGGAGTTGCTCGCCGTAGCGGTCCAGCAGGTGCGCGTCGCGGCCGTAATGATCCTCGAGGAACTGCACGCCATCGGCGGTCGGCTGGACCGTCAGGTAGGTCATGTAGACCGGGACCGGCTGCGGCAGGTCGACTTCCTTTTCGACCTTGGGGTCGTCGCCCCTGGGCACGCTGCCGTCGAACAGGAACTTCGCGAGCCGCTTGTAATCCTCCACCCGGACGCAACCGTTGCTGATCCACAGCTCGTTCTTCGTGAAATGCTCTTTTTCCGGCGAATCATGGAGATAGATGCCGAAGTAGTTGGGAAGCATGAACTTCATCATGCCCATCGAGTTGGCCGGGCTTGGCAGACGGCGGAGGCGCACTTCCTCGCGCCCGTCGACGACCGCCTGCCAGTCCACAGTTTCCGGGTCGATCAGCTTTGCGTCCTCGGAATAGTCGGTCATCACCTGATACTCGCGATCGGTGAGATAGCTGATCCCCTGCTTCACGATGCGCGGGCCGATCAGATTCCTGACCAGCTCTGGCGGGACGTTCCAATAGGGATTGACGCTGGCATAACGGATGTAGGCTGCCATCATCGGCGTCGCCGTCTCGGCCTTGCCGACGATGATCTTCATCTCGTCGACCTTGCGGCCGTTCTCCCACATCGACAGCCGCGCGTCGCCGGAATCGACGATCACGTACTTCCGCTGTTCCTCGGGCGCGGGGAGTCGCTTCGCGCGCTCCATGTTGATGATGATAAGCTTCTCGTAATAATCGGAGCCGCGGTTGAGCGCGCCAATCGTCCCGGCGCCGGCGATTCCGTCGTCGGTCAGGCCGTGGACAGCCTGGAATGCCTTGACCCGGGCCGCGAGCGCAGAATCATAGCTGTTGCCTTCGCCGAGCCCGAGGCGGGTGCGGAGCATGGCGACGCGCTCGCCGGTCGAGCCGGCCTTCAGCGTGGGGCCTTCCGGAACTGCAATCTGCGGCAGGCTTCCCCAGTCCTGCTCGTACTTGACGAGCCCGCGGCGAAGGTCGGTGTAGATCGGGTTGACCGAGGTGAAGAGGTCGACCGGCGCGGTGCTCCACGCGGCACTGGTCATGCCCGCGAGGAAGCCGCGGTCGTGCACCGCGCGCGGCACGAGCGCCTCGTCGATGTAAATCATGTCGACGCCCTGCTCGATCGCCGGTGGGAGGTCGATCGGCTCGAGCGCAGTGCCCTTGTTGGACTGGGCAATCGGCGATTGCCACGGCTGCCCCGACGGAACTTGCGGCGCCTGCTGAACCATCCAGGGCTCCGCGACGGCGGCGCGCGGCGGTGCTGCCATGGGCGGGCGCGGCGGCGGCGGCATCG
>NZ_WJSQ01000146.1 GCF_009720245.1 Sphingomonas segetis
GCTCCCTCGCAGCCCGCGCCTCCCAAGCAGCGCATGAGCCCGCAGGAAATGCAGTATCGCTCGATCGGCCCCGGCGGCTTCGTCCGTCAGGGCCCCGGTGACCAGCAGGCGCCGATCCCGCCGGCGCCGCCGCGGCGCCTCGTGCCCGCCAAGCCGAGCCCGGAGGTCGCCGACAAGACCAGCCTGCTCGAGCTCAACGATCGCATTTGCAAATGGCCGATCGGCCACCCGGGCGAGCCCGACTTCCATTTCTGCGGCGACCCGGCCAACCCCGGTTTCCCTTATTGCGTCGAGCATTGCGGGGTCGCCTACCAGGCGCAGCTCCCGCGCCGCGACCGGCGCCCTCCCCCGCCGATGCCGTTCGGCGGCCCGCGGGTTCGCTAGCCTCCGGCGCAAACCGTTAACCGGGCACATGAAAAGGATGCCCCGGGAGCGTGGCTCCCGGGGCTCAGCAATTCAACGGCGCCAAGCCTCAGGCGTTTTCCGCCTCGGCGTCGACCGTCTGTCTGGATGTCGGCTGATCGCCGCCGCCGATACGGTCGTGCTGCGGCTGGTCCTGAGTCGCGCCGATGTTGATCTTCCTGGGCTTCATCGCCTCGGGAATCTCGCGCACCAGCTCGATCGACAGTAGCCCGTCCTTGAGGTCGGCGCCCCGGACCTGGATGTGGTCGGCAAGCGCGAAGCGGCGCTCGAACGAGCGGTTGGCGATGCCCCGATAGATGAAGTCGCCGCCCTTCTCCTCGCTCTCCTCGGACTTGCGGCCGGAGACGAGCAGGACGTTCTGCTGCGCCGTGACGTCGATCTCGTCCGGCTTGAAGCCGGCGACGGCGAGCTGGATGCAATAATCGTTCTCGCCCGTCCTGATGAGGTCGAAGGGCGGGTAATTCTCCTGGGGCTGGCCCAGGTTGCTGTTCTCGAGCATGTCGAACAGCCGGTCGAAGCCGACCGTGGAACGCCGGAACGGCGCAAAGTCGAAAGCAGTACGCATGGTCTTGTCCTCCATTCGAGCAACTGGCGGAGCGACACGCTGCGTGTGGAGCACGTCGCCCCGTCGCCGGACCCATGAGGCGTCCGGCACCGATGATTTGGAACGGCTTTTTCGTGTTTCAAGAGTTGCGGAAATCGAATCGCCGCGATCGCGCCACCCCCGCCCTCACCCGCCGTGCGAGACGATCCAGTCGCGCTCCACCTCGAGCCAGTCGAGCTGCTGCTGCGCCCATTGGTTCGGGCTCAGCGCCTGCTCGTCGACGATCCAGCGGCCGCGTTCCTCGCAGTAGGCCGACGGCAGCAAATCGTAGCGCTTGCGCCAGGCGATGCAGTCCTCGCGCATCAGGTCGCGGATCCGACCGAGGTCCCTGTCGGTCAGCACGCGCCGTCGGCTCACCGCATCGACCAGCTCCTGTGCATCCTTCATCCGCCGCGCAAGCTCGATCCCTTACGCGCCCTTGGGCGTGCCCTTCTTGGCCGCGAGCTTGCCGAGGGCGACGAACGAGCCGGGGCTCTCGCCCAAGCCCGCTCCACTGCAACCCCAACATATCGGTCCCGCGCACCGCATCGATCGCGGCCGCAGCTGTGGAAAACCCGGCGTGCGACGCTTGGCACCACTCGAACCCGCCTCCTATACCCGCTTGCAAATGGCCGACCTGTTCTCGACTTCCGCTCCTCCCTCGTCCGATAATTACGATGCGTCCGCGATCGAGGTGCTCGAGGGGCTCGAGCCCGTCCGCCGCCGCCCCGGAATGTACATCGGCGGCACCGACGCGCGCGCCCTCCACCACCTCGCCGCCGAGGTCATCGACAATGCGATGGACGAGGCGGTCGCCGGCTTCGCCACCCGCATCGAGGTCACGCTCGAGCCTGGCAACCGCCTGACCGTCACCGACAACGGCCGCGGCATCCCGGTCGACCCCCACCCCAAATATCCCGGCAAGTCGGCGCTCGAGGTCATCATGACCACGCTCCACTCGGGCGGGAAGTTCGAGGGCAAGGCCTATTCGACCTCCGGCGGCCTCCACGGCGTCGGGGTCAGCGTCGTCAACGCGCTGTCGAGCGACACCGTGATCGAGGTCGCGCGCGACAGGAAGCTCTACCGCCAGAGCTTTGCGCGCGGGCTCGCCACCTCCAAGCTCGCCGAGGCCGGAGCTGCGCCCAACCGCCGCGGCACCACCGTCGCCTTCACCCCCGATGCGGAGATTTTCGGCACCGACGCGGCTTTCTCCCCCGAGCGCCTGTACAAGCTCGCGCGATCCAAGGCCTATCTCTTCGCCGGGGTGGAGATCCGCTGGCGCTGCGACCCCGCGCTCGCCTCCGCGCCAAATGATCCCAATGGCGTCCCCGAGAGCGCCGTTTTCCAGTTCCCGGGCGGCCTCGCCGACCATCTCGCCGAGCAGATCGGCGAGCGCCTCACCGTCACCAACCAGGCCTTCACCGGCAGCCAGGATTTCCCCGACAAGCAGGGCCGCGCCGAATGGGCGGTCGCCTGGCCGCTCTATTCCGATGGCTCGGAGCTCTATTACTGCAACACCATCCCGACGCCCGACGGCGGCACCCACGAAGCGGGGCTTCGCGCCGCGCTGACCAAGGGCATCCGCGCGTTCGGCGAGCTGGTCGGCCAGAAGAAGTCCAGGGACATCACCGCCGACGACGTCATGAACGGCGTCGAACTGATGCTCAGCGTGTTCATCCGCAACCCCCATTTCCAGAGCCAGACCAAGGACCGCCTGACCAGCCTCGAGGCGGCGCGCTTCGTCGAGGCCGCGGTGCGCGACCATTTCGACCATTATCTCGCCGACAACATGGACCGCGGCCGCGCTCTCCTCGGCTCGATCGTCGAGCGGATGGAGGAGCGCCTGCGCCGCCGCGCCGAGCGCGAGGTCCAGCGCAAGACCGCGACCTCCGCCCGCAAGCTCCGCCTCCCCGGCAAGCTCACCGACTGCTCGCAGGATGCGGCCGACGGCGCCGAGCTGTTCATCGTCGAGGGCGACAGCGCCGGCGGCAGCGCCAAGCAGGCGCGCAACCGCAAGACCCAGGCGATCCTCCCGATCCGCGGCAAGATCCTCAACGTCGCCAGCGCCACGCAGGAAAAGATCCGCGCCAACAGCGAAATCGCCGACCTCGCCCTCGCGCTCGGCTGCGGCATGCGCGACAAGTGGAGCGAGGACGCGCTGCGCTACGAGCGCGTGATCATCATGACCGACGCCGACGTCGACGGCGCCCACATCGCCACGCTTCTGATGACCTTCTTCTTCCAGGAAATGCCCGAGCTGGTCCGCCGCGGCCATTTGTTCCTTGCCCAGCCGCCCCTCTACCGCCTCACCAGCGGCGCCAAGACCCTCTACGCGAGGGACGACGCCCATCGCGCCGAGCTCGAAGCAAGCGAATTCAAGGGCAAGAAGGTCGAGGTTTCGCGCTTCAAGGGCCTCGGCGAGATGAACCCGAACCAGCTGAAAGAGACGACGATGGACCCGGCCACGCGCTCGATGCTCAAGGTGACCCTGCCGGGAGCCTACGAAGACCGCCAGCCGGTGAAGGACTTGGTCGAGCGGCTGATGGGCCGCGACCCCGCACCGCGGTTCGAGTTTATTCAGTCGCGGGCGTCCGCGGTCGATGAGGAAGAGATCGACGCTTGACGCCCCGAAATCGTCATTCCCGCGAAAGCGGGAACCCAGCGCTTTTCTCGTCATTCCCGCGAAAGCGGGAACCTAGCACTGCAAGAGAAGACTGCGGTAGCAGTCTGCCAGCTGCCACTGGCATTTCCTTTTCAGCTGGGTTCCCGCTTCCGCGGGAATGACGAATAAGGGAATGGATGCACGCCGATTTCCAACCCTGCGTTTACATCCTCACATCGAAGCGCAACGGCACCCTCTACACCGGCGTCACCTCTGACCTCCTTGCCCGCATCCACCAGCACCGCGAAGGTCGCGTGCGCGGCTTCACCCGCAAGTACGACGTCAAACTCCTCGTCTGGTTCGAACAGCATCCCACGATCCACTCCGCCATCACTCGCGAGAAGCGCATCAAGAAATGGAACCGCGCGTGGAAGCTGGAGCTGATCGAAGCGGAGAACCCGGACTGGCGAGACCTTGCCGAAGGTTTCGGCTTCGATCCACTCCCCTGATCGTCATTCCCACGAAAGCGGGGACCCATCCCCTTTTCGTGATCTCCGCACACGGGAAATCAGCCCCTTTTTTTCGTCATCCCCGCGAAAGCGGGGACCCAGCTGAACTCCACAATCGTCATTCCCGCGAAAGCGCGAACCCAGCGAAAGCAAGAAGTGCCAGCAGCAGCTGGCAGACTGCTACCGCAGTCTTCTCATTCAGCTAGGTTCCCGCTTTCGCGGGAATGACGAGTTTGACCCGTCCTTCGTCATCCCGGACTTGATGCGGGGGAGCCCGTCTAACGTCACGTAGTGACCGGAAAGCAATTCGCCAGAACTGCGGGAGTGACGAGCTGGTCGCCGCGGTGATGGCTGCAGGAGCCGCCGATCCTGTTCCTCTCTGTTAGGGTATCTTGAAGTGCGCGCGTCACGTTCGCAAGGGTCGAACCTCCCGAAAAATGGTCGAAGCAAGGAGAAGACATGGGCAAGGGCAGCGGGTTTGCGGTCGGAATCGCGGTTGGCGTGGCGATCGGCGTGGCCATTCACAACATCGGCGCGGGGATCGCCATCGGCGTCGCGATCGGAATCGCGTTCGGCGGCTATCGCTGCGCCCCGAAGAGAAGCGAGAACGCCGAACGCTGACCAGGCGCGGGGGCCGCCCCGGCTCCCGGTTATTCTTCGACCTTCACCACGTCGTGGAAGGGAACCGTGCACAGCACCGCATCGGATGCTCACTGCCGGCAAGGTCGCGAAGGTCCCGCGCGCCTACCTCCGACTCCACGAAGCGGAGCCTGCGATCGGGGCGTGAGAGGGTGCGGGTTACATGTCGAGCAGATGGCGCACGCATCCGGCATAGGAGCCGAACTCATAATCGGCGAGCTGCCCGGTATCGCGCAGGAAGCTGCAGGCCTCGTTCCTGAACGTCGGTTCGGTTGAACGGTCGAACTTGAAGCAGTCGCCAAGCTTCAACGGGATCGGACCCGCCGCCAGCATCGAACAGACGTCGTCGACGGTTTGAGCCGCCACCGAACTGGTCTGCCGCCCGGTGCCGACGGGCGCGAGCGCCACCGGTGCCGCCGGGACGAAGGCTGCCACGAAGATGATAAAGACCATGGCCACTCTCCACTCACTCGGGAAGCGGGGACGCGAACCGGCCGCGCCCCGCTTTTGCCTCGGTCAGATCACTTGACGGGGTTGCAGCCCGTCGCCGGGAACGCGGGCGAAGACCGGGCGGCCGGATCGCTCGGGCTCGACAGGAAGTCGTCGAAATGTGACTTGAAGTAACCGTAGGATTGAACGGGACCGCCCGGATCGATCTCGACCAGCGCTCCGCCGGGGCCGATCGGAAGATACAGCCCGTCGGGCGTGTCGTTGAGCCCCGAGTAGGCGCACAGTGAATTGCCGTTGACCGGCAGATCCTTGCCGCTCCCGGTGATTTCGCCGGCGAAAACGGGGCTGGCGGCGGTAGCGGCGAGAGCGACCGCCAAAGTGGCGCCGCGTGTCATGTGAACAAGCTTGATCATCGAACTTCTCCTCATCCTTGTTGCTGCTCGCGATTGGGTTTTGCGAACGCGCCGCATCATCCGCCGGGGAGGACACCGCGCCCAACAGGGCGATTGTGATGAATTGCTGATGGAAAGCTGATATGTTGAGCCAAGCGCGGCAAAACGCCGGGCGCCGGGGCACGCGAATGGCGCAGGACGACGACCAGGCGCTCGCGATCCGGCTCAGCCGCGAACCACCGTTCCTGCTCGGCGCAGTCGAGGTGCATCCCGCGACCCGCCAGGTCCTGCGCGATGGCCGGAGTGAGACGCTGGAGCCGAGGATCATGCAGGTCCTCGTGGCTTTCGCCCAGGCGAAAGGCTCGATCCTCGGCCACGACGAGCTGATCGACCGCTGCTGGGACGGCCGCGTCGTCGGCGACAACGCCATCCACCGCGCCATCTCCAAGCTGCGCGACCTCGGCCTGAATTTCGGCCACGGCACTTTCGAGATCGAAACGATCACCAAGGTCGGCTACCGGATGAGTGTTCGTGAGGCCGACGGGTCGCTCAAACCGCAAGTCGCAGAGCCGCTCCTGGACCGTTCGGAAGGTCAACAGGAATGGCGCGCGTCGCGTCGGTCCATGCTTGGCGCGGGGGCCGCTGCATCGGTCGCGGGCGCGTCGGGCCTCGGCTATCTCTTACTGCGGCCCGATCCGCTCGACGTCCGCGTCGCCGACCTGGTGGAACGCAGCGACGAGGCGATCCGCAACGCCCTTCCGGAAACGGACGCGCAGGGTGTCGGCTTCCTCGAGGAAGCGGTTGCGCTCGAGCCGAATAGCAAGCTCGCCTGGGGTCGCTTGGCGGTGGCCCGCGGGATCGCCGCCGAGCACGCCTCACCCGCCGAAATGGCGGCGGCCGTCGCCGGCACGCAGGATGCTGCGCGCCGCGCGCTCGCTCTCGACACCCGGCAGGCCGACGGGCTTGCGGCGCTGGCGCTGCTTCCGCCTTATTATGGCGACTGGCTC
>NZ_WJSQ01000147.1 GCF_009720245.1 Sphingomonas segetis
TGCGCTCGATCTCGGCCACCCCCGGCAGGAAGGCGAGGAGCGAGCCGGGATGCTCGGCGAGCGCCGTCCGGATTGCCGACGCCATCTGCGGCTCGATGGGCGCGGCAGGGTCGCGGCCCGCATGGCGGACCTCGAGCGGGAAGCTCCTGCCTTCGCTGACGATCGTCGGCGCGCCTCCGAGCAACTGCTGGAAGCGTTCCGTGTCGAGCGTCGCCGACATCGCCACCAGCCGCAGCTCGGGCCGCTGCGCGCCCGCCGAATCGAGCGCAAGCGCCAACGCGAGGTCATTATCGAGGCTGCGCTCGTGCACCTCGTCGAACAGTACTGCCGATACGCCGGCAAGCTCGGGATCGGCCTCGATCCGCGCGAGGAACACGCCGTGCGTCATCGCGATGACACGCGTCTGCTCGCCGACCCTGCTGTCGAGCCGCGTCGCATAGCCGATGGTGGCGCCCGGCTTCTCCTCGAACGCCGACGCCATGAACTCCGCCGCGGCGCGCGCGGCAAGCCTGCGCGGCACCAGCAGCAGCACCTGGCCGCCGCACCATGGCTCGGCGAGCAGGGCCGGCGCGACCTTGGTCGTCTTGCCCGCGCCCGGCGGCGCGATCAGCAGCGCGCGGTTCTGCTCCCTGAGGACCCCGAGCAGATCCGACAGGACCTCGTCGACGGGCAGCGTCACCGGCGAATCTTCGCGAATGTTCGCACTGACGTGGGGCATCCGCGCCGCTTCGATCCCTGATCTGCTGAAAACCAATGTTCAGGGCCGCGAGCGAATCGATGCACTGGCCCGCTGTCGCACGAGCGGTGCCTTGTAGGACAGCCTCAATAAGCGCGCGCGACCGCGAACTCGGCGGCCTCGGTCAGCGCAGCCTTGGCCTTGCTCGCCGGAAACATCGCGAGCGCGTCGACGGCGCGGCGGCCGTACTGGCGCGCGCGCTCCACCGTGTCTGCCAGCGCGTCCGTCGACTTCAGCAGCGCAATCGCGTGCGAAAGGTCGTCGTCGGACACGCGCTGCCCGGCGACCGCGGAACGCCAGAATGCGCGGTCGTCCCCGTTCCCGCGGGCATAAGCGAGGATCACCGGGAGCGTCATCTTGCCGTCGCGGAAATCGTCGCCGACGCCCTTGCCCATCGTCGCTACATCCGATGCATAGTCGATCACGTCGTCGGTCAGCTGGAAGGCGATGCCGAGATTGCGGCCGTAACATTCGAGCGCCACCTCGGCGTCCTCGCTGGCTTCGGCGACCACCGGCGAGACGCGGCATGCGGCTGCGAACAGCGCGGCGGTCTTGGCGCTGATGATCTCGAGATAATGGTCCTCGTCGGTGTCGATCTGCCGCTGCGCGGTCAGCTGCTCGACCTCGCCTTCGGCGATTACCGCCGACGCGTGGCTGAGGATCTTCAGCACCTTGAGGCTGCCGTCCTCGACCATCAGCTCGAACGCTCTGGAGAAGAGGAAATCGCCGACCAGCACGCTCGCCGGATTGCCCCAGATGAGGTTCGCGGTGCGCTTTCCACGGCGCATTCCCGAGCCGTCGACCACGTCGTCGTGGAGGAGTGTCGCGGTATGGATGAACTCGACCGCGGCGGCGAGCTTGTGGTGGCGCGTTCCCGGGTAACCGAGCAGGGTCCCGCAGGCGAGCGTCAGCATCGGCCGCATGCGCTTGCCGCCGCCGGCGATCAGGTGCCCGGCGAGCTCGGGGATCAAGGCGACCTTGCTCTGCATCCGCTCGAGGATGACGGCATTGACGCCGTTCATGTCCGGCGCGACCAGCGCCATCAGCGCGTCCAGCGACGGCGCGCGCTCAGCACTCAGCGGATGGATGGTCGCGGTCACACGAGCGCGATTAGGCTGGGGCTGGCCGTCGGGCAAGTTCCTCCCCAGCCGGTGGCTGGGGAGGAACTCCCTAGTTCCAGATGTGCACACGCTGCTCGGGCGGCAGGTACAGTTTGTCGCCTGGCTTCACGTCGAACGCCTTGTACCAGGCGTCGATGTTACGCACGACGCCGTTGACGCGGTATTTGGCCGGGCTGTGCTCGTTGGTGAGCAGCTGCGCCCGGAGCGCGCCCTCGCGGTCCTTGCGCTCCCAGCTGTAGCCGTAGGCGATGAAGAAGCGCTGGTCGCCGGTCAGCCCGTCGATCACGGGCGGCTCGCCATGGTCGGCAACGTAGCGGCGGTAGGCGGAATATGCGACTTCGAGCCCGCCGAGGTCGCCGAGGTTCTCGCCGAGGGTCAACTGGCCCTTGATGTGGACTCCGGGGATCGGCTCGTAGGCGTCGTACTGCTTGACCAGAGTCTCCGCGCGCGTCGTGTAGAGTTTCGCGGCGGTCGCGGTCCACCAGTCGGTGAGCTTGCCGTGCGCGTCGAACTTGCGGCCCTGGTCGTCGAAGCCGTGGCCGATCTCGTGCCCGATCGTCGCGCCGATGCTCCCGTAGTTGGACGCGGCGTCGGCGTTTGGGTCGAAATAGGGCGGCTGCAGGATCGCCGCAGGGAAGGTGATCTGGTTTTGCGTCGGATCGTAATAAGCGTTGTTGGTCTGCGGCAGCATGTCCCACAGCGAGCGATCGACGGGCTTGGGGAAGCGCGACAGCTGCAGCTTCCACTGGAAATCCTGCGCGCGCAGCGCATTGCCGAACAGGTCGCCGCGATTCAACTCGAGCGACGAATAATCGATGTACTTGGACGGGTGCCCGATCCTGGGATCGAAGGTCGCCAGCTTTTCCAGCGCGCGCGCCTTCGTCGGCGCATCCATCCAGCTGCTGTTGGCAATCTTCTCCTTGAGCGCGGCGAGGACGTTGCCGATCAGCTCGCGCATCTGGCGGTCGCTCTCGGGCGGATAGTGGCGCTGGACGTAGATCTGACCGACGCCCTCGCCGAGCGCCCCGTTGACCATGTCGACGCCGCGCTTCCAGCGAGCGCGCTGCGCCGGCACGTCCCGAAGCGTCTTCGAGTAAAAGTTGAACTTCGCCTCGTCGAACGCCTTGGGCAGGAATTGCGCGTTCGAGCTGATGAAATGGACAGCCGTCCAGTCCTTCCAGGTCTGGAGCGGCACCGAGGCGAACAGCTTGGCCTCCGCCGCGACCGCGCTCTTCTGCGCGACGACCACCTTGCCGACCTTCGGAAGGCCGAGCCTGGCCAGCGCGCGGTCCCACTCCAGCTGCGGCGCGAACGCCTTCAGCTGCGCGCGCGTCATCGGATTGTAGATTTTCTCGACGTCGCGGCTCTCTTCGGGAGTCCAGTGGATCTTGGCGATTTCGGTCTCGAGCGCGATAATCCGGTCGGCGCGCCCTTCCGCATCGCTGATCCCCGCCTGCCGCTCGAGCTCGATGATGTAATCGCGATAGGCCTTGCGGTAGGCGTCGTACTTCTCGCCCTTGAGCAAATAATAATCGCGGTTGGGCATGCCGAGACCGGACTGGCCTGCGTAGACCGCGTATTTCGCCGGGTTCTTGAGGTCGGGGATGATGAACAGGCCGACGGGCGAGTCGAAGCCGGGGCTCGCGAACAGGTCGACCAGCTCGCCGCGGGTCCTGGCCGCCGCGATCTTGTCGAGCCACGGCTCGAGCGGCGCGGTACCGAGCTGCTCGACCTGCGCTTCGTCCATCCAGCTGGCGTAAAGGTCGCCGATCTGCTGGCCGAGCTTGCCGCCCGCCGCCGGGTCCCTGGCCATGTCCTCGACGATCGCGCGGACGTCGCGCTCGATCTGGTCGTTGAGCACCGAGTCGATACCGACGAAGGTGCGGTCGGCGGCGATGTCGGTGCGCTTCGCCCAGGCGCCGTTCACATAATCGAAGAAGTCGTCGCCCGGCTTGACGGCGCTGTCCATCGCGGTGGCGTCATAGCCCCACGCGCCATAGACTGGTTTCGTCGCCGATGCGGCGGGGGAGGCGGCGATGAGCGCCGCGCTCGCAATCGACAGCAACGAACGAACCCTCATCTTCACCTCCCCCGAAATCGCTTCTCAGATGATTACCAGATGTGCACCCGCTGCTCCGGCGGCAGGTACAGCTTGTCGCCCGGCTGGACGTTGAACGCCTTGTACCAGGCATCGACGTTCCTCACGATTCCGTTGACCCGGTACTTGTCCGGGCTGTGCGGGTCGGTGAGGATCTGCTGCCGTTCGGCGTTTTCGCGGTCCTTGCCCTGCCATGCCTGCGCGTAGGCGATGAAGAAGCGCTGGTCGCCGGTCAGGCCGTCGATCGCCGGCGGCTCGCCGTGCTTGGCGGTGTACATCTTGTACGCCGCATAGGCTGCCTCGACGCCCGACAGGTCGCCGAGGTTCTCGCCCAGCGTCAGCTTGCCGTTGAGGTTCACGCCCGGGAACGGGCTGAACGCATCGTACTGCTTCACCAGCTTGTCGGTGCGCTGCGAATAGAGCTTCGCCGCGTCGGCGCTCCACCAGTCGCGAAGGTTGCCCTTCGGGTCGAACTTGCGGCCCTCGTCGTCGAAGCCGTGGCCCATCTCGTGGCCGATCACCGCGCCGATCGCGCCGTAATTGGCGGCCGCGTCCGCGTTGGGATCGAAGAACGGCGGCTGAAGGATCGCGGCCGGAAAGGTGATCTGGTTCGCCAGCGGGTTGTAGTAAGCGTTGATCGTCTGCGGATACATTCCCCACAAGGTGCGGTCGACCGGCTTCGGGAAGCGCGACAGTTCGAGGTTCCAGTCGAACTCGCCAGCGCGCATCGCATTGCCGAGCGGATCGCCCTTGACGACCTTCATCGACGAATAGTCGATATATTTGATTGGGTGGCCGATGCGCGGCTCGAACGCGGCGAGCTTCTCGATCGCAGCCTTTCGGGTCGCGTCGTCCATCCAGCTGTTGTTGGTGATCCGATCGCGATAGGCAGCGCGCAGATTATCGATCAGCTCGGTCATCTGGCGCTCGGATTCGGCCGGATAGTGCGTCTTCACATAGATTTCGCCGACGCCCTCGCCGAGCGCTCCGTTGACGGCGGAGACGCCACGCTTCCACCGGTCGCGCTGCTGCTGAACGCCCGAGAGCTCCTTCGAATAGAAGCCGAAGCGGGCGTCATCGATCGCCTTGGGCAAATAGCTTGCGTGATCGGACACGAAGCGGAACGCGAGCCACTCCTTCCAGGTCGACAGCGGCGTCGAAGCGAGGATCTTGCCCGCGCCGGCGACCGCAGACGGCTCGGTGACGATGACGCTCTTGGCGCTTCCGAGACCGGCTTCGGCCAGCGTCGACGTCCAGCTGAACTGCGGCGCCAGCTTGCTGAGCTCGGCCGGAGTCATCGGGTTGTAGATCTTGTCGATGTCGCGGCGCTCGGCGGCCGGCCACTGCGCTTTCGAGAGCGCGGTCTCGAGTGCGATGATGCGGTCCGCGGCCGCTTCGCCGCCGGGCAGGCCGGCGAGTTTCTCGATGGTGACGATATAGTCGCGGTAAGCTGCGCGGTGCGCCTTCATCTTGGCGCTGTCGTCGAGATAATATTCGCGGCTCGGCATGCCGAGCGTCGCCTGGCCCGCGATTGCCGTATAGCGCTCGGAATTCTTGAAGTCGGGAATGATCGACACGTCGACCGGGCTGGCGAAGCCGGGCTTCACGAACAGCGACAGCAGCTGCGCGCGCGACTTGGCGCTATCGATCTCGCCGAGGTAGGGCTTGAGCGGCGCCAGGCCCGCGGCTTCGATCGCCGCCTGGTCCATGTAGCTCGCATAATAATCGCCGATCTGCTGGCCGAGATGGTCGCGGTTCGGGTCATTGGCGAGCTGTTCGACGATCTGGCGCACGTCCTTTTCCGCCTGGTCTGACAGCGTGACGAACGGGCCGGCCGAGGCGCGGTCGGCGGCGATCTCGGTCTTCTTGTCCCAGGTGCCGTTGACGTAGGCCCAGAAGTCGTCGCCGGGCTTGACCGACTGGTCCATCGCCGCGGAATTGTAGCCCCAGTCGCCGTACACCGGCTTGCCGGGCTGCGCCGCGGCCGGGACCGCAACCGCCATCAGGCTCGCGGTGGCGAGCGCCAACATCTTGAATTTCATGGAATATCACCCCTCCGGAGAATCCGGGGCGGAATGCCGCAAGCACCTGTTATTTGGCAAGACTTTTCGACGAATGAACGGGTCCCGGCGACTAACCCGCCGGAAGAGTCAGCCGCGCGAGGAGCCCGCCGAGGTCCTCGCTCTCCTCGAGCGACACCTTGCCGCCGTAGATTTGCGCGACGTCGCGGACGATCGCGAGGCCGAGCCCCGTGCCTGGCTTGCCGGTGGTGTCGAGCCGCGCGCCGCGGGTGAACAGCTCGCCGCGCAATTCCAACGGGATTCCCGGGCCGTCGTCCTCGATCAGGATGTCGACGATCCCGCCCCTCGGCTCGACCGTCACGAACACCCGTCCGCCGCCATATTTCGCGGCATTCTCGACGAGGTTGCCGAGCATCTCGTCGAGGTCCTGGCGCTCGACCCGCACCTGCGCCTCATGGTCGCCGGCGATGTCGATCGTCACACCCTCATGCAGTCGCTCGACCGCGCGCTGCACCGCCTGGAGGCTGTCCCACACCGTCGCGCGTGCCTGCGCCGAGGCGCGGCGGCCGATCGCGCGGGCGCGCG
>NZ_WJSQ01000148.1 GCF_009720245.1 Sphingomonas segetis
GGGCGGGCCGTAGAGGTCAGCGGGGACGGCATGGGCGGACTCCGGCGCGATCCCGGGCGGCGGGGACGCCGGGGACGCGCAGCCCGCGACGGCCAACAGCGACAGCAATCCGGCAAGCATCCCTGGCCTCATTGGCGGTCTCCTCGAACCCTGCTCCGGAACGGACGCCTCAGGCGAGCTTCGGCCGCGACCGCCACAGGCTGGCGACCAGCGCAAGCAAGGCGACAACCGCGAGCGCAACCAGCGCGCTCCGGACAGAGCCGCTGATCAACAAATAGAAGAGCGCGCCGACGGTCGCCGAAGCGGGGATGGTGATCACCCAGGCGATCATCACATTCCCCGCGACTCCCCAGCGGACCGCCGAGGCGCGGCGCGCGGCGCCCGCGCCGATCACGCAGCCGGTGATCGTGTGCGTGGTCGAGACGGGGATGCCGAGATAGGAGGCGACGAACAGCATGATCGAGCCGCCCGCGGAGGCCGAGAAGCCCTGGTGCTGGTTGAGCTTGGTGATCCGCGTGCCCATCGTCTCGATGATCCGCCAGCCGCCGGTCAGCGTCCCGAGCCCGATCGCCACGTAGCAGCTAAGCGCCACCCAGTGCGGGACATGGAAGGTGCTGAGATGTCCCGTCGAATAGAGCAGCACCGCGATGATGCCCATCGTCTTCTGCGCGTCGTTGAGGCCGTGGCCGAGCGAATAGGCGCCCGCGGAAACGAGATGCAGCCCGCGGAAGGTGCGCTCGGCCCCGCGCGTGCTGGCGTGGATTCCGAGCCAGCTGGTAGCGAGCATGATCATCATCGTCAGGATCAGGCCGAGCAGCGGCGACAGGACGATCGCGATCAGCGTCTTGTTGAGGCCGGTCCACTGGACGTGGCCGAGGCCGGCGGCCGCGACTCCGGCCCCGATCAGGCCCCCGACGAGGGCGTGGCTCGACGAGGAGGGGATCCCCTTCAGCCACGTCACGATGTTCCAGAACATCGCGCCCACCAGCGCCCCGAACACGACCGCTGGCGTGACCTGGTCCTTGTCGATCAGCCCCCTGCCGATCGTGTCGGCGACCTTGTGCAGCGCCGGCCATTGCAGCGCGAGGAAATAGGCCGAGAAGTTGAAGAAAGCCGCGAAGGCGACGGCGCCGACGGGGCTGAGCAGGCGCGTCGCGACGACTGTCGCGATTGAGTTCGCGGCGTCGTGCACTCCATTCAGGAAATCGAACGCGAGCGCTACGCCGATCAGGCCGATGAGCAGAGGCAAAGCAAGTTCGTGCACGCTCTCGTCTGCTCAGGCGTGGTCGATCACGATGCCGTCGATTTCGTTCGCGACGTCTTCGAAAGCATCGGTGATACGCTCGAGGTGCTTGTAGATTTCGCGCGACACCATGAATTGCATCGGCCGGTCGATCTGCTCCTGGAAAGCACGCTTGAGCCCAACCGCATGCGCGTCGTCCGCGTCGCCTTCGAGCCGCACGACCTTTTCGGTGATCTCATGGATCCGGGTGCCGTTGCGGGTGATGTCGCGAAGCAGCGGCATGGCCTCGGCCGTAAGGCTCGCGGCCTCGGAGATCATGGCGACCATCTCGCGCATTTCCGGCTCGAAGGTCCGAAGCTCGTAGACGTCGACCGCGCGCGCCGTCGACTGCATCTCGTCGATCGCATCGTCCATCGCGCCGATCAGCGACGTGATTGCGCCGCGGTCGAACGGGGTAAGGAAGGTCCGCCTGACGGTGGTGAGAACCTCCCGGATGATATCGTCCGCCTCGTGCTCGCGATCGTGGATTTCGGCGATATATTCCGAATGCAGCGTGCCGCCGTCGACCAGCTTCGTCAGCGCATCGGCGGCGCCAACCACCGTTGCGGCATGCGCCTCGAACATCCCGAAGAAGTCGCCGGTCCTCGGGAGGAGACGCTGAAACCAGTTGAACATCTTTACCCCTGTGTGCGCGCCGCTCCGCTTAGTGGAGCGCGGCGGACACGGCAACTCGCCTGCGCTGTTGCCCGGCCATGGGAGGCCGGCGGAAGGGCCGCCTATCGGTCGATTTAACGCGCCGATAACGCGCCGGTCACACCTGGCGAACGGTGGCTGTTCCACATCCCGTCGGACGCGCGGCGTTTCGCGCGCAAGAGCAGGAGAATGGGGCGATGCGTAGGAACGAAGTGCGGTGGCGCGGAGCGTCGCGGGGACAAATGCTGCTGTGCGGAGCGGTCCTCCTTGCAGCGGCTGGAGCGGCCGGTGCTGCCGTTCTCGGCGACTGGGGACCGGCGATGAATGCCGAGCGCCTCCCGCGCTCGAGCAACGAGGTGAACACGCGCTCGGGCGACGGCTGTCCGATCCTCGACCCGTTGAGCAACGATCTCTACATGGCGTCGAACCGCCCGGGCGGCTTCGGCGGCCAGGACATCTGGATCGCCAAGTGGAACGGCAGGGGCTGGAATACGCCGGTCAATGCAGGGCGAGGGATCAACACCGCCGCCGACGAATTCTGCCCCGACCCGGCTCCCGGCAGCCGGTTGTTCTTCGTCCGCCGGCTGACCGCGGCCAACACCGACATCTACATGACTAAGCGGCTTGCGGGCGGCTTCTACACAGCGCCGCAGAGGCTGCCGGCCGGCGGGGGCGCGATCAACAGCAGCGCTGAGGAATGGAGCCCGTCCTATTTCCACGCCGGCGGCCGCGACTTCCTCTATTTCTCGAGCACGCGCGAAGGGCGCCAGCGGGTCTATTACAGCATCAACTTCGGACCGGCGCAGCTCGCGCCCGGCGGGGTCAACAGCTCGGCCGCCGACGCTCGCCCCAACGTTCGCCAGGACGGGCTCGAGATCGTGTGGGATTCGACCCGCTTCGGGACGCTCGGCGGACCTGACATCTGGACCGCGAACCGCTCGTCGGTCGACGCGCCGTGGGGCACGGCGGTGCATCTCGAGAACGGGATCAACAGCCCGGCGGGCGAAAGCCGCGCTTCGCTTTCGGGCGACGGGCACCGGCTGATGTTCGGGACCACGCGCCCGGGCGAAGGAGGAAGCGACATCTGGACGGCGACGCGCTGAGCGCCGTGGGGGCAACTCGGCGTCTGCTCGGAGGGCGGGGTTCGGACTCGTAAGGGTCCGAGCTCCGCTCTTTCTTTGGCGATATGGTCGAGGATCCGCTTGCGCAGGAGCTCGAAGCGCGGATCGCCGCACATCGGGAGGAGACGCTGAAACCAGTTGAACATCGTTTCCCCCGCGTACGCGCGGTCCGGTTAGTGGAGCGCAGCCGCCACGGAAACTCACCGTCCCTGCGCTCCCGACGGGAATTGCGCCTTATCCGTCCCGAGGTCCGCCGATTTGACGAAACGATAACGCGCCGGTGACGTGCGGCGAACGCGCGGTCGGATAGGGACCGTACGTAGCGTGCGCTTTTCGTGCGCTCGAGCGGAGGAAGTCTGATGCGCAAGGTTGGGGAAATTTGGTGGCGGCCGCCGTCGCTGCGGGCCGTCCTGACGTGTGGAGCAATCGTCGTGACCGCGGCCGGCGCGGCGGCGGCCAAGGAATATGGCGACTGGGGTGAACCGGTAAACGCGGAGTCGCTTTCCGGTTCAAGTAGCGAAGTGAACACCGACTCGTTCGGTGACGGGTGCCCGATCCTCGATCCGTACACGAATGATCTGTACATGGCCTCCAACCGCATGCCGGGCGGCGCGGGCGGCCAGGACATCTGGATTGCGCACTGGAACGGCAGCGGCTGGGACGCGCCCGAGAACGCCGGCCCGAACATCAACACCGCCGCTGACGAATTCTGTCCATCACCGGCGCGCGGAAACCGCTTGTTCTTCGTCCGCGGCACGATTGCTGGCGGCGCCAACACCGACATCTACGTGTCTAAGCGGCATCCGAACGCGGGCTTCGGACCGGCGCAGCGCCTTCCGGCCGGCGATGACGCGATCAACAGTCCGGCCCAGGAATGGAGCCCGTCGTGGTTCGAGGCGCCCGACGGCCGCGAGTTCCTCTATTTCTCGAGCACTCGCGACCGCCGCCAGCGTATCTATTACAGCGTGAACTTTGGCCCAGCGCAGCTCGCGCCTGGCGGGGTCAACACGTCTGAGTCAACGGTTCAGGATGCGCGTCCGAACGTCCGTCACGACGGCTTGGAGGTCGTCTTCGATTCAAACCGCTACGGAACGCTCGGCGGCCAGGACATCTGGACCGCAACGCGCTCGTCTGTCGACCAGCCGTGGGGCACGGCGGAGCACCTCGGCAACGGCATCAACAGCGCGGGCAGCGAATCCCGCGCATCGCTCTCGTGGGACGGCACGCGGCTGATGTTTGGATCGAGCCGAACCGGCGCCGGCGACATCTATACGTCGACGCGCTGAGCGTCGTGGGGACAACGCGGCGTCTGCTCGGAGGGCGGGGTTCAGACCTTTAGAGGTCCCAGCTCCGCCCGTTCCCGGGCTACGTGATCGAGGATGCGCTTGCGCAGCAGCTCGAAGCGCGGATCGCCCCGAAGGTCGCGGAACGCGGGCTCTTGTGCGAGGTCGAGCGCGACCGAGCGGCCGTCCGGGAACCAGCCCTTGCTCAGCGCTGCATCGAGGAGCTTCAACGCGTCGGATCGCTGACCCTGCGCCGCGCGGATCATGGCGAGTCGGCCGAGCGTGGTACGGTGGGTTCCCCGTTGTTCGAGCAGCGATGAGGTTGCCGAGAGGAGATAAGCCGACTCTTCCTCCGCCCCTGTCGCCGCGAGGGCGGTTCCCACATCGGCGGCAAGTTCCGGAAGGAGGTTGCGTCGATCGGTCATCGAGATGAATTCATCAGCGTCCCGGTAAGCCGCGCGATAGAGCCGGGTGAGGTCGGCCGGCCGCTCGAACCGGATCATCGCCCGCGCCGCCGGCGCCGAAAAGAATTCGGACGTGAAAAACTCTCCGGGGGTCACCGGCTTGCCCTCGAAGTTCGTTGGCGGCAGCGTCTTCCCGCTGACGAGCGGCGCGTACCAGTCAGGGCAGCCGGTGATGCGATGCAGCACGTCATAATAGCCGATGGCGGTGAGGCTCTCGAACCAATTGCCCCACAGGAACACTTTCGGCCGCCCATTCTCGCTCCGGCCACGGTCGGCGAGCAGCTTCAGCGCTTCCGAGAAATCGCCGTGCTGATAGAACTCCTCAGCTTTCAGGCTGGTAAGCAGCTCCGCGCTTGGGCCAGCGCGCCGGACAGCGCTGAACAGGCGGTCGATCGTGGCCTTGTCCTGAAGTTCGTCGGCAATCACGGACAGGTTCATCACGGCCGGATAGAGCAGCGGATCGATGGCAATGGCTCGCTCGTAGGCCGCCATGGCTTCGCGATAGCGGCCTTGCGAAATCAATGAATTGCCGAGCCAGTTCCACGCTTCCGAATAGCTCGGGTCGAGCTCGACGGCTCGGCGCAGCGGCGCTTCGGCCTCCCGCGAGTTGTCGCCTTCGATCAGTGCCAGGTTTGCGTGGGCAGGCGCGAAATTCGGCGCCAGCGCCAAAGCGCGCTTGACCGCCGCAGCACCCTCCGCACGGGCGTGCGAGTCGGCGATCGCAACGCGCTCATTGAAGACGATTGCGAGCCCCAGTTCCGACCACGCGGGCGCATAATTGGGATCGGCCTTGATCGCGTCGCGCAACAGCGATTCCGCTCGTCGCATATTCGGCCATTCGCGGCTCGAGATGAGTTCCCTCGCCTCGCTGTAAAGCGCGTAGACTTCAGGCGATGTCGCGATCTGTTCCGCGCGACGGCCTCCACCCGGCGCCAACCTCGCGCGCAGCTTCCCTTCGATTCCGCTGGCGATCGCGTCCTGCAGCGCGAACGGTTCGCCCATGCGGCCGCGGAAGGAGTCCTGCCAGACAGCGACGCCGTCGCTGGTTCGGGTGAGGCTGACAGAGACGAGCAGGTCCGTGCCCCGGCGCCGCACGGTACCTTCCAGGATATGGGTCACCCCCAGGCGCTTCAGATATTCGTTGGGTGCGAGCTTCTGGGTCGCCATCGCATCGGTCGTGCTGCGCCCCAGCACACGGATGGAGGCGTTGCGAGTCAGCGCGCCGCGCGTCTGCTCCCACAGTCCCGCGGCGAGATAGCCGTCGTCCGCCGGCTGCTGCTCGAACGGCAGGACCGCGACGACGACTCCGTGTCCGGCGGGCACCGGTCCCTGCCACGGCCACAGCGAGACCACGAGGGCGGTGGCGAGCACGGCCAAGGCCGCGGCCATCGCGAGCAGGTTGCGGCCGGCCGGCGCGCCGTCCGCTGGTGCAGGGGTCGCCGTCAGCGACGGTTCCTGCTCGAGTGCGGCGAGGCGCCGCGCAGAATCGCCGTTGCCGTTGCCGTTGCCGTTGCCGAGCCCGGCGAGGAGCTCCAGCGTCTCCGGCGACGGCTCGGCGTCGTAATCGGCGCGCAGCCGCGCGCGCAGCGCCGCGAAATGGCGATGCATTGCGACGCGGTCGCCAAGCTCGTCGGCGAGCCGCATCGCCAGCCGGGTCGCCTCCTCGCTGGCCGGGTCGAGCCGCAGGATTTCCCCGGTCAGATCGAGC
>NZ_WJSQ01000149.1 GCF_009720245.1 Sphingomonas segetis
CCTTGGCGTCCGGCAGCTTGAGCGTGACCGCCGCGGTCGCCGGCTCGCGCAGAGGCAGAAGGATCAGCGCGGCGGTTGCCGCACCGGCCAGCACCACGGCGGCTGCCGCATGCTTCGGGCGCAGGGCGATTCGCCTCATGACTGCGCCTGCTTCGGTTGGGCCGCGGCCGCAGCCGAGAGATGCTTGAGCACCTCGTCCTTGGGTCCGTCGGCGATGATCTTCCCGCCCTCGATCACGATGAGGCGGGTGAGGATCGACAGCATGTTGTGACGGTGCGTCGCCACCATCAGCGCCTGGTCGGGCGCAAGCGCCGTCTTCAGATGCTCGACGAAATAGAGCTCGGTCTGGGTGTCCATCGAGCCGGTCGGCTCGTCGAGGAACAGCAGCTTCGACGGGCTGACGAGCGCGCGCGCCAGCACCAGCAGCGAGCGCTGCCCGCCGGAGAGCCGGGTTCCGCGCTCGCCCACGGGCAAATCGAATCCGGCCGCATCGCGCGACAGGAAAATGTCCGCCCCCGAGCGCAAAACCGCGTCGACCAGCTGCTGGTCATCGGCCTGGGCGGCGCCGAGCATGAGGTTGTCGCGAACCGTGCCGCTGAACACGTCGGCATCCTGGCTGACGAAGCGGAAGGCCTCGCGCAGCTGGTGCGGATGGTACTGGCGGCTGTCTAGACCGTCGATCAGCAGTTCGCCGCTCCCCGGCGCATAGAGGCCGCACAGGACCCGCCCGAGCGTCGACTTGCCCGACGCGACGCGGCCGATGATTCCGATCCGTTCGCCCGGCTCGATCTTCAAATTCACTCCGGACAGCGAATCGCGCGATGCGTTCGGGTAGCGGAACGACACGTCGCGGAACTCGATATGGCCGCCGCGGATCTCCGGCACGATGCTGCGCGCCGCCGACTGGCGTTCGTCCTGCGCCTCCATCATCCGCTGCAGCGACGTCAGCGTCGCGAACGCCTGCTTGCCGCGCGTGATCAGGAACGCGAGCTGGCCGACCGGCTGGAGCGACCGCCCCGAAATCATGATGATCGCGATGATCGCGCCCATCGACATCTCGCCGGCCTGGAAGCGGTAGAAGCCGCCGACGAGCAGGCCGACGCTGATCGACTGTTGCGAGATGCTGGCGAGGTTCACGGCGACCGCGGAAAGCTTGCGCATCCGCTCGCTCGTCGCCGCGCTCATCGCCGAATAGCGCCGCCAGCGGCCGAGCATCTGTCCTTCCGCGCGTGCCGCCTTGAGCGTTTCGGCGCCCGCGATCGATTCGATCAGCACGGAATGCTGGAGGCTCGAATCCGCCTGCGCATCCAGCACGACCTTGCCCATCTGCCGCTGCAGGCTGATGCCGGCGATCAGCATCACGGTAATGCCGGCGAGCGGCACCAGCACGATCCATCCGCCGACCCAGGTGATGAAGCCGAGGAACAGGAACAGGAAGGTGAGGTCGACGGCGAGCACGACCGTGGTCGACGCGAAGAAGTCGCGCACCATCTCATAGTCCGAGACGCGTCTTGCGAGCGCGCCGGTGCTGCCCTGGCGGTCGGCCATCGGCAGGTTCATCAGTTTCTCGAACAGCTTCTGCGAAAGCTTGTCGTCGAGGCCTCGGCCGACCTCGTCGATCAGCCGCGCGCGCGCGATCCGAAGCGTGAAATCGAATGTCAGCGCCAGCAGCACGCCGAGCGCCAGCACCCACAAAGTCGCAACCGCCTTGTTCGGGATCACGCGGTCATAGACGTTCATCGTGAACAGCGGCATCGCGAAGGCAAGCAGGTTGACGATCAGCGCGGCGAGGATCACCGGCCAGAATTCCCGCCGCGCCTTCCACACCTCGGACCAGAACCAGTGCCGGCGGGTCGCTTCGTCCCACGGCCGCTCGTTCTCGCGTTCGCGGGTCGGATCGGTCTCCACGACGATCGCGCGGCCGGTGTAAGCCGGCTCCATTTCCGCGAGCTTGACCCACATCGGCTCGGCCAGCCCAGGCGCGTAGATCAGCCCGTCGCGGTCGCGGACCTCGAGCAGCACCGCGGCGCGGTCTTCCTCGAGCTCGAGGATCGCCGGGCATTTACCCGACGGCCAGCCCCTGAGGCGCCGCGTGACCGGGTCGGCGCGCATGCCGACCTGCTCGAGCGCGGGCTCGACCTGGTGGAACGGCAGGCGCCCGTCGGGCGACAAGGCAAGGCCGGCCCGAAGCAGCACGGGCGAGGATGGCCGGTCCGCCCGGCGCGCCAGGAACGAGAGGCAATCGAGGACGGGATCGATTTCCCGCGACGGCTCGACATCAAGCCAATGCATGAAACTCACGAACCCGTCCTCTTCTTCCTTATCGTCCCGTCGGCGACGTCGGTTCGCCAATCGGCGGAGCGCCCCCGACCGGCGGCGCGGTCGGCGCCAAAGCCGGCGACGGGATGCTGTTCTCCTGGAGGTCCGCCGGCGGGATCGGATTTACGTGATAGCGCGCCATCTCCGTCTGCTGCGCCGCCGCGGGCGCCTGAACGCCGAGGCACTCGATCAACCGGTTCTCGGCGGCGAGCACGCGATATTGCGCGTAGAGCTTGGCGAGACGCGCGGTCTCGGCCTGCTGCTGCACGTTGTAGCGCGAGTTCTGCGCGTCGAGCACGTCGAGCAGCGAGCGCCGCCCGATGTTGAACTGCTCGCGATAGGAAAGCAGCAGGTCGTCGGAAATCCGGCCCTGCGCCTCGAGCTCGCTCGCAAGCGCCGTCTGGTTCTGCAGGCGGCTCCATGCGCTGCGGACATCTTCTTCCGCCTCGCGGGTCCGCTGGAACAGGCGCGCATGAACCTCGTTCGTGCGCTCCTGCTGCTCGCGGACGTTCGCCTCCTTGGTGCCGCCGTTGTACAGCGTCCAGCGCAGCACGCCGAGCGCCTGGAGGTCGGTCGTCCGGCCTTCGAAGCCGTCGATGTCGTGGCCTGCACGGGCGCGGCCCTCGAGGCTGAACTTCGGCCCGAGCTCGGCCCTGGCGGCGCGGATTTCCTCGCGCGAGGTGGCGAGGTCGGCCATCGCTTCTCGCACCCGCGGGTTGGTCACGCGGGCCGCCGCTTCCGCTTCCTGGAGCGTTGCCGGCATGCACTGCGTCAGATCCGGCGGCATCGACACGGTGTCGATGGGGACGCCGGTCAGCGTCTGGAACGTGATCGCCGCGGTGTCGAGGTCCTCGCGGGCCTCGGTCACGCGGGCGCGCGCGGCCTGCAGCCGCTCTTCGGCCTGCTGCTGGTCGGCGATGCTGATCGAGCCCTTGGCGACTCCTTCGCGGAGGTCGCCGGCGAGCCGCTCATGGAAGGTCACATTGTCCTGCGCAATCGCGACCAGCCGCTGCTGGAGCAGATAATCGATGTAGGTGCGCGAGACGTTAAGCGCGACGAATTCCGAGCGCTCCTGGACGCGCGCGGCCGCGGCATCGGACCGTGCCGCCTGGCGCCGGACCTCGGCTGCCCGGCCGCCGCTGTCGAACAGCAACTGGTCGACGATGAGGTCGCCCTCGATCGGCCACAGCGTCTTGTCGGCGATGCCGATGCGGCGCCGTGTCGGATTCCGGAGCTCGCGGACACCGGCCGAGCCTTCGACCGAGATGCGCGGATAATAGAGCCCCTTCCCCTGCTCCAGCTCCTGCTGGGTGGCGGCGCGGTTTGATACCGCCTGCCGGATTTGCGGGTTGGTGGCGAGAGCGGACTGGACCGCTTCACGCAGATCGACGCCCCACGCCGGCGAGGCACTGAGAATCAAGGCCCCCGGAATGGTGAGCATCCAAGACTTCTTCGACATAAGTTCCCCCTGTTGGTCGTTCTCGGCCGCCACCGTTACGCGCGGCGGCCGGGGTTATCGTCTCAATACACTCATCCATGTGCGGGCGGTGCCGCATCGCTGTGCATCATCTCGACTCCAAGCATGCCGTGCGATCCGCCGAAAGCCATTCCGAAGCCCGTGTGCCCGAATGGAACAGCGCTTCCGCTGTGGCTTGCAAAGGCCTCGATTACGTCATGCGCCGGGGCATTGCCGTGCATCGCGTGCAGCATCGCATCGATGTTCGGCCCGTGCCCTTCGCCGCCGTGCAGCGCATCGGCGAGGACCTTGCCGACCACCTGATTGTGCTGCGCCGACTCGCCGGCCACGGAGCCCTGCGCCTGCGCGCCGGCATCGCTGCCCCCCGAAGCCGCGATGAGCTGCTCCGCCGACGGCATTGCCACTGCAGCCGCGGTGACCGGCGTGGAATCAGCTGCCTGGCCATGGGCCGGCGCGCCCGATCCCTGCAGCAGCTCGGTCATTTCCGGGCCCTGCTGGGCGTCCGTGTGAACGCTGCCGCGGCCATGGTCGTCCATGCCGTGGAAGCGCGGCGTGCCCATCGCGGTTTCAACCGTTTGCGCCACCGGCATCGCGTCGATGCCGTGAGCGGCCTCAACGCTGAAGCTTGCCTCGACGGCGGGCCCGCTGACGGCGGCGGCCTCGATCGTGTCGCCGGTCACCGATTGGCCGCTGTCGGCGCCACCGGTCGAATGCGCGTCCAGGCTGCCGTGCCCTGCCTCGAGCCCGGCCGCCGCAAGCGCACCCATCAGCACCACGTTCTGCCCGCCGTTGGCGACACGCTGCGTCTCCTGCGTGTGCTGCGAGCCGTTGTCGTTGGAGGCCATCAGGCTGCTGGTTTCGAGCGACATCGTCTGAAACGAGGAGTCAGCCGACTGGCTTGCCGCCACCGCTGACGGCTCGTTACCGTCGGCTACGTTGATCGTGAACGATCCGGTTGCGGGATCACCGTCACCGTCCGTGATCGTGACCGACACCGGGATGTCGATGTCGACGGTCTCGTTGATGATGGTGATCGACTCCAGGTCGACTTTGCCGCTGCCGCCATCCTGGTTGTACACGTCCACCCAGGCGATCGTCCTTGTACCGTCGCCGACGACCGCCGGCGAGTGCTGTCCTGAGGCGAGGAAGTCGTACGACTGAACCGTGTTGTCAGTGTAGTGTACGACCATGTAGATGTGCTCGCCGGAGTAGTTGAACAGGTCGAAAGTCGCCTTCGTCGCCTCGTTCATCACGTCCGACGGCGGGGAGTAAGGTCCGGCGCCGTCGTAGTCGTTCAGCACGCCGAAATCGAAGCGCATGAAGGTCGTGTCATCGAAGTTGTTGCTGTCGGTGCCCCAACCGGCCGTCGATCCGTTTACCCCGCCGACGGTGAGCTGGTCGCTCGGGACGGTTCCGCCGCTGGTCCAATTGGCGAAATCGAAGTTCGCGTTGGCGTGATACCCCTTCACGAACACGAGGTTCGGAAGCCCAGTCTGCGAAACGATGATGCTGTCGCTTGGACCGACACCGTAGGACGTGCTGGACCCGAGAACGACATCCTGCGTCGCGCCGTCCAGCGGATGCTGGAGGTCGAACTCGTACGTGCCCGCCGACGGATCGACGCTGATCGTGAACACGGCAGTGTCACCCGCGCTGATGCCTTCGGTGCCGTCGTCATCGATATAGGCGGTGAACGTGTTGCTGTCGGTCATCTCGCCGATCAGCGGTTGGCCGTCCGACTTGAGGCCGGTCAAGTCGGGCGCAATCGTGATCGTGCCAATCCCGTCCGAGCCTGCGGCGAAGTCGACCAATCCCGTCGTCACGACTGACGTAGGATCGTTGTTGGCGGCGCCGTCGTCGATTGTGCCCATCGTCGGGCCATCGTCCTGGAAGCTGATCAGGTTGCCGATGCCGGTCGATGCCGTGTCCACGTCGCCGTCGCCGTCCGTCGCAGTGACGACGGCGAGGATCGCGCCGTTGGCAATAGAAGCTGATTCGTCGCCGGTGGTTGTATCGGTGTGCTCGATCGACAGGTATTGGACCATGCTGACCTCGCCCGACGCTGAGTCGATGGAGACTGCAAATGCCGCAGATCCCGTCGCCGCCGCACCGGCGGTCGCTCCGACGCGGCCGACAACGATGCCGTTCTCGACGAACAGGAAGATGTTCGTGCCGTCGGTCGTGTTGAGGCCGGAGTCCGTGCCGAGCGGATCGGAGATCGTTAGGCTGAACAGCGCCGAGTCCGAAGCCGCAGGTCCATCCGCGCCAAACACCGTTCCCGTCGAGGAGATCGCACCGGTGCTGGTCGCATAACCGATCACGGAGCCAGACACGTCCGGATCATCGCCGGGATTGGAGACGCCGGAGAAGACGCTCAGCGGCCCTGCGACGTCGTTCGCGTCGCCGTCGAGGCCAGGCGTCTCGTCATGGCTGATCGAGAACCCTGCGGTGCTGACCGCCGCCGTCGGGACGTCGTCGATCACGTCGACGTTGATCGTCCCGTGGACCGTGTTCCCGTTGTCGTCGGTCGCGGTGTAGGCGAACGAGTCGACATTGCTCACCGTGTTGGTGCCGTTGTCGGCGGTC
>NZ_WJSQ01000015.1 GCF_009720245.1 Sphingomonas segetis
GCCTCGTAGAAGCGCCGCTCGTCGCTCATTCGGCGGCGGCGGCGGCGGGTTCGGGCTCGCGATAGGTCAGGACCGGCTTCCTCGCCGCGAGCGTCTCGTCGAGCCGGCGCCGCGGCGCGTAAACCGGCGCCGCCTTCAGACTTTGGTCACCGGCTTTCGCACGCTCGGCGATCGACCTGACCGCCGCGATGAACTCATCGAGGCTCGCCTTCGACTCGGTCTCGGTCGGCTCAACCAGCATCGCGCCATGAACCACCAGCGGGAAATACATGGTCATCGGATGGAAGCCCTCATCGATCAGGGCTTTGGCGAGGTCGAGCGTGTTGATTTCGTGGGCGAAGCCTTTGTCGGAGAAGATGGCCTCGTGCATGCAGGGCCCGCTGCCGGCGAAGGGAGCATCGAGCACTTCCTCGAGACTCCTCAGCAGATAATTGGCGTTGAGCACCGCATCCTCGGCGACTTGCTTGAGACCGTCGGACCCGTGGCTGAGGATATAGGCGAGTGCCCGCGTGAACATCCCCATTTGGCCGTGGAAGGCGACCATCCGCCCAAACGCCTTGGGGTGCTCTTCGCCCGCATTCTCCTCTTCGATGAGCCTGTAGCTGCCGTCAAGATATTTTGCGGCAAAGGGCAGCGGCCCGTGAGGCGCGAGCGCTCGCGACAGCACGACCGGACCGGAGCCCGGCCCGCCACCGCCGTGCGGCGTCGAGAATGTCTTGTGAAGGTTGATATGCATCGCGTCGATGCCGAGGTCCCCCGGGCGGACCTTTCCAACGATCGCGTTGAAATTGGCGCCGTCGCAATAGACGAAGGCGCCCGCCGCATGGACCGCGTCGCTGATCGCCTTCATGTCGGGCTCGAAGAGGCCGCAGGTGTTGGGATTGGTGATCATCACCGCCGCGACGTCCGGGCCCAGTCGCGCCGTCAGCGCTACGAGATCGACGCGTCCGGCGGCATTCGCGGGGATGTTCTCGACGCGATAGCCGGCGAAGGCAGCCGTGGCCGGGTTCGTGCCATGTGCGCTCTCCGGGACAAGCACGACCTCGCGCTTGTCTCCGCGCGCCTCGAGCGCGGCGCGGATGCACAGCAGCCCGCAAAGCTCGCCGTGCGCTCCGGCTTTGGGGCTCATCGCGACCCCGTACATGCCGGTGAGGTCGAGCAGCCATAAGGCGAGTTCGTTGATGACCTGCAGCGCACCCTGGACCGTCTCCTGCGGCTGGAGCGGGTGGACGTCGGCAAAGCCGGGCAGCCGCGCGACCTTCTCGTTCAAGCGAGGGTTGTGCTTCATCGTGCAAGATCCAAGCGGGAACAGGCCGAGGTCGATCGCGTAATTCTGCCGCGACAGGCGCGTGTAGTGGCGCACGGTCTCGGGCTCGGACAGGCCGGGAAGGCCGATCTCGCGGTTGCGCTCCAGACCGCCGAGGCGTGTCGGGAGTTGCGGAGCCTCGGCGAAGTCGACGCCCGTCTCTTCCGTGCTCCCGATCTCGAAGATAAGCGGCTCCTCGAGCATCAGCGCGCGGTTGCCGGTGACGGTGTGCGTCTCGCCCTGCTCGTTCGCGGGCGCCGACGGGCGCCAGCCGGAAGGATTGACAGTCATTGGACGACCTCCTTCAGCGCGGCTTCGAAGGCGTCGATGTCCTCGTCCGTGGCGGTTTCGGTGACCGCGACGACCAGCCCGTTCTGAAGCGCCTCCACACCCGGATAAAGCCGGCCGAGCGAGACTCCTCCGAGAACGCCGCGCTCCACCAGCGCATGCACTGCCGGCCGCGCCTCGACCGGAAGCTTCAGCGTGAATTCGTTGAAGAAGCTGTCGTTGACCAGCTCCACGCCCGGGATCGCCGCGAGCCTGTCGGCGGCCTCGCACGCGCGAGCGTGGTTGAGAGACGCGAGCTGCCGCAGGCCCTTCTCGCCCAGCAGCGTCAGGTGGACGGTGAAGGCCAGGGCGCAGAGAACCGAGCTCGTGCAGATGTTCGACGTCGCCTTCTCGCGGCGGATATGCTGCTCGCGCGTCGACAAGGTCAGGACGAAGCCGCGATTTCCCTCGACGTCGGCCGTCTCGCCGGCGAGCCTCCCGGGCATCTGCCGGACGTGCTTCTCGCGGCAGGCGAACAGCCCGACATAGGGCCCGCCGAACTGCAGCCCGACGCCAATGCTTTGCCCCTCGCCGACCACGATGTCCGCGCCCATCTCCCCGGGCGATGCGATCAGGCCGAGCGCCACCGGCTCGGTCACAACCGCGATCAGCAGCGCGCCGGCGGCGTGCGCGGCCTCGGCAATCGGCGCAAGGTCCGTGATCCGGCCAAGGATGTCGGGATATTGGACCACCACAGCACTGGTCTCGCTGTCGATTTTCGCGATCAGCTGCTCCGCATCGGTCGTCGCCGTCAGCGTCGGCTGCGAGGTCTCGAGCTCGTCGTGCGTGAACTGGGCCATCGACGTGGCGACACTGACATAATGCGGGTGCACCCCTGACGAGATGAGCGTCTTCTCCCGGCGCGTGATCCGCTGCGCCATCTCGATCGCTTCCCACATCGCGGTCGAACCGTCGTACATCGAGGCGTTCGCGACTTCGCAGCCCAACAGGCGCGCGACCTGCGTCTGGAACTCGAACATCATCTGCAGCGTGCCCTGTGCAATCTCCGGCTGGTAGGGCGTGTAGCTGGTCAGGAACTCGCCGCGCTGGATGATGTGGTCGACGCTCGCGGGGATATGGTGCCGGTAAGCGCCGCAGCCGAGGAAGAAGGGCACGTCGCCGGCGACCATGTTCTTGCGTGAGAGCGCAGTCATGTGCCGCTCGACAGCCATTTCGGAGGCGTGCATCGGCAGGCCGTCGATCGGGCCTTTCAGCCGCGCCTCCGCCGGCACGTCGCGGAAAAGCTCGTCGACCGAGCCTGCGCCGATGACCCGCAGCATCTCGCTGCGATCGACGTCGGAGAGAGGAAGGTATCGCATCTATGGATTCTCGAATGGTGGAGGCTCGGGTCGGACGACCCCTCGCAGCGTGACGATGGTGAGGACCGGCGCGCGATCGAGGCAGACCTCGACCATGCATTGTGTGCTGAAGCGGGCGTCGAACTCGATATAGGTCGGGAGTAGCGGCGCTAGGATCGCATCGAACTTCGCGTCGCTGGCGATGAAGAGACTCTGGCCACGGCCATCCGCCGTCGAGGTCGGCTTCTCATCGATGGTGCAATCCATGCCCCGGCATTTGTTCACGTAGCCGTGCAGTCGGACAACTCGGCCGTCGAACTTCGTCGGATTGGCGCGGATCGCCGCGATGGTCGTCTCTACCGGCGGCGGATCGGCCGGCAGCGGCGCGATTTGCGCGAGAAGGAGCAGCGCGGCGATCATGCAGGCTTCCGCATGATGAAGCGAAGCCGGACGTAATCGGCGACGTTGGAGCCGACACGGTCGGCGACGGCGGTGGCGATCTCGGCGCGGTCCGCCTGCGGCACTCCGGCCCGGTCCAGCCAACCCCGGCGGAACGTCGTGACCCACTCGGCGACGCCATGCTCGATCGGCGTCGGCCGCTCGATCAGCCGCACATCGATTTCACCAAATCCCGCGCTCTCGTACACCGCAGCGAACTGTTCGGGCGACGCATACCAGTTGCTCGCCTCTGTGGGCGGGACATAACCGCGTATGACCAGCTCCTCGTCGAGTGCCTCGCGCAGCTTCCTAAGGTTGCCCTCTCCGCCCATCTCGCCGGCGAAGCGGCAGCCAGGCTTAAGTGCCCGGAAGATCGCACGCGCAGCCTGCTCCCTTTCCAGCACCCAGTGCAGCGCCGCGTTGGAGAAAGCGGCGTCGAACTCCGCGAAGAACTGCATGTCCTCGGCCGCGAGCAATAACGCGTCGACTCCGCTCGCGCGCGCCGCGGCGATCATCTCCGGCGAATTGTCGATGCCCAGCACCGTAGCCCCACGCTCGGCGATCTTCCGGGTCAGAGCTCCTTCACCGCAGCCCACGTCCAGGATCCGCTCGCCGGGCTTGGGATCGAGCAGGTCGAGCGCCGCCCCGCCGAGCTCTGCGACGAACGCCCCGACCCGCGCATAATCGGCAGCGTCCCACTTGCTCGTCGAGGCGGCGGCCTGGCTCAAAGGGTCTTCACCCAGTCGCGGTAGGCGGACTCGTCCATCAGCCCGTCGAGCTCGGAAGGATTCTCCAGCTTGAGCTTGAAGAACCAGCCCTCGCCTTCCGGATCGCTGTTCACGATCGCCGGATCGTCCGCGACCTTGCTGTTGCCTTCGATCACTTCGCCAGTGATCGGCGCGTAGACGTCGGAGGCGGCCTTCACCGATTCGACGACTGCGGCTTCCTCTCCCTTGCTCAGCCGCTTGCCGGTTTCCGGCACCTCCGCGAAGACGATGTCGCCGAGCTGCTCCTGCGCGTGGTCGGTGATTCCGACTGTCGCAGTGTCGCCCTCGACCCGGATCCACTCGTGCTCCTTGGTGAAATAGACGCTCATGCGGAAGCTCCCTTGCGGTGATAGCGGTGCGGGACAAATGGCATCGGGGCAACGCGGACATCGAACAATTTGCTGCGCTGCTCGAGCTTGAGGGCAGTGCCGGCCCCGGACAGCGCCGTCGCGACATAGCCCATGGCGATGGGACGCTGCAGCGACGGCGAGAAGCCGCCGCTGGTGATCCTGCCAACCTCATTCCCTTCGCCGTCGAGCACGAGCGCGCCCTCGCGTACCGGTTGGCGGCCATCCACCTCGAAGCCGACGCGCTTCTCGATGGGGCCATTCTCGAGCTCGGCGAGAATGCGCAATGCGCCGGCGAAGCCGCCGTCCGCGCGGCGGCGCTTGTTGATTGCGAAGTTGAGGCCGGCCATCACCGGCGTCGTGCGGCGGTCGAGGTCGTGCCCGTAGAGCGGCAGGCCGGCTTCCAGGCGGAGCGAATCGCGCGCGCCGAGGCCGATCGGCTTCACCAGATCGTGTGCGGCAAGCGCGTCGGCGAGATCGGCGGCAGCAGCCGCGGGCACCGAAATTTCGAACCCGTCTTCGCCGGTATAGCCGGAGCGGCTGATCCACAACTTGCCGCCGCGCCAGTCGAACGGGCCTGCCTGCATGAAGCCGAGATCGCTTGCTCCCGGGACAATCGTCTCCAGCACCTCGGCGGCGCGGGGCCCCTGAAGCGCGAGCAGCGCCTGCTCCTTCATATGGTCGACGACCACTTCGCCGGGGAGCCGCCGTTCCATTTCGACGATGTCGCCGTGCTTGGTCGCGCCGTTGACCACAATGTAGAAATCGTCGCCCCGGCGGGTGGCCATCAGGTCGTCGATGATCCCGCCGTCTTCATCGAGGAGAAGCGAATATTTCGGCTTCATGTCGGGCGCTGCCTGGAAGTCGGCCGGCATCAGCTTCTCGAGGGCAACGTCGACTCCGCGTCCGTGCACCAGCAGCTGGCCCATGTGGCTGACGTCGAACAGCCCCGCATTTTCGCGCGTCCACAAATGCTCGGCGATGATGCCCTCATACTGGACCGGCATCTCGTAGCCCGCAAACGGGACCATGCGGGCGCCGCGGGCGCGATACCACGAATCGAGCGGAAGGGTTCCGAGCGGTTGCGGCTCGGCGCCCTCGCCGCCCGCCGGATCGCCGCTGTAGGGCGTACCGCGAGCCTGCGTCTCGTCGGTCGGGCCGTTGTGGACTTCCCTGCTCATTCGATGCGCTCCGGCAAAGGGCCGCGACTGCCGGCATGCCTCGCGGCTTTCCGGCTGCCGCCCCCGTCTGTCCCTAGCGCCTGAGAGCTTTGCCCCTCCTTCGCCTCGCGGCTTCGGAGGGCCTTCCCCTTCGGCGGCCCTGCACAGCCTCGCGGCGCAGGGCACTTTCCAGACTGTCAGGCGCGCGCGGTCCCTGGTGCCTGAGAGATTCCGGGGGCGGTTGCTCCTTCGGCGCCCGCCATTGCGCAAGGCAAGGACGGAACTCTCCCGTGCGGCCATCCCGACGACCTTGCGGTGCGCCGGCGACGGCGCGTGCCTTGGCCGCGCACGTTGCCCAAGTCAACGCGTTAGCGCGTCACGTTGTATTTGATCTGGTCCTGCGTCAGCTCGAACCCGACGAGATGCTCAAACGTGGCGTTGGCGACCGCCTTCGCGACCGCCGGGTCGGACATCGGATCCACCGCCGCCTCGGCCTCGCCAGCCTTGCGCGGGCGGGTAAGGATCTGGCGGACGTTCGCGGGCAGGGTCGCCGCGGCACGGTTGACGCGAACGCTCGCCTGCACCCGCGCCCAGGCGTGAACGTCGCCCGGTGCGAAATTGAGGACGGCCTGACCGACCTGCTTGGCCGCGATTTCCGTGCCGCCGCGAAGGGCGACGTCGAAATAGGGCAGCACGACCTGCCGTGCAGGCCCGGGAGCGCGCCGCAACCCGACGACCGTGAAGGTGACGGTCGAAACGACATCTGCGCCGCCATCCTGGCATGTCGCGCGCACGTCGGTGATCGCCGCAGTCACGTCGATGGCGGTAGAGTCAGTGCTGCCCGGCGGGTTGAACAGAGTGATGTCGCCGGTGCCGGCGGGCACGCCCGCGATCGGGCAGGCACTGCGCACCGCATAGACGCCGCCACCGTTCTCGGCAGTGATGTCGCCGGCATGCCGGCAGGCGCTGAGAAGGACGACGGCAGCAAGTGCGGCGAGGCGAAGCTTCACTAGGGATGAATCCTTACGACGGCGAAATCGAGTGAGCGGGCTCTATGACAAGGGCCTTCTATGGCTGCAAGCGAAGCCTTATGTGCCTGTCCGAATGCTGAACCGTGCGCCCCTTCGAGTCCTCATCGCTGCCCCGCGCGGCTTTTGCGCGGGCGTCGACCGCGCGATCCAGATCGTCGAGCTCGCGCTCGAGCGGTTCGGCGCACCAGTCTATGTCCGGCACGAAATCGTGCACAACCGCTTCGTCGTCGAGCGGCTCCGCGATCTCGGCGCGGTGTTCGTCGACGAGCTCGACGAAGTGCCCGACGACCGCCCGGTGGTCTTTTCCGCTCACGGCGTTCCCAAGTCGGTGCCCGCCGCGGCCCAGAGCCGCGCACTGACGTACGTCGACGCAACCTGCCCGCTGGTGTCAAAGGTCCATCGGCAGGCTCAGCGGCTGATTGAGGAAGGCCGCCACATCCTGTTCATCGGCCACGCCGGGCATCCGGAGGTGATTGGCACCTTCGGTCAGGTGCCGCACGGCGCGATGACTCTCATCGAAACCATCGACCATGTGGCGGACTTGAGCGTGCCGGACGAGGCCAACCTGGCTTTTCTCACCCAGACGACGCTCTCCGTCGACGACACGGCCGCCATCGTGGACGCGCTCAAGGCGCGTTTCCCGTCAATCCGGGCGCCGCGCAGCGAGGATATTTGCTACGCCACCTCGAACCGCCAGGCCGCGGTCAAGGCGATCGCACCGGAATGCGACCGGATGCTGGTGATCGGCGCACCCAACAGCAGCAATTCCCTGCGACTCGCCGAGGTCGCCGAACGGATCGGTGTCCCGGCGCGCCTCATCGAGCGCGCTTCGGACATCGACTGGGACTGGCTGGGCGAGCCTCGAACAATCGGCCTGACCGCCGGCGCCTCTGCGCCCGAGGTGCTGGTGCGCGAAGTGCTGGACGCGCTGTCGGAGCGATTCGACGTCACGGAGGAGATCGCTGACCACACGCCGGAGCGCATGACGTTCAAGCTTCCGCGCGAGCTCGTCGCCTGAAGTGATGGATCTTCAGCACGTCGAGATCTTCACCGACGGCGCGTGCCGCGGCAATCCAGGCCCTGGCGGCTGGGGCGTGCTGATTCGCGCGGGCGCGCGCGAAAAGGAATTGTCGGGCGGCGAACCGCTGACCACCAACAATCGCATGGAACTGATGGCCGCGATCAAGGGGCTCGAAGCGCTCAAGCGCCCGTGCCGGGTCGAGCTCCACACCGACAGCAGATATGTCCGTGACGGCATCATGCGCTGGATTCACAAATGGCGGCAGAACGGCTGGCGCACGTCGGACAGAAAGCCGGTCAAGAATGCGGAGCTGTGGCAGGCGCTCATTGACGCCGCCGCACCGCACCGGGTCGAGTGGCGATGGGTGAAAGGCCACAGCGGCCATCCCGAGAATGACCGCGTCGACGCGCTCGCCTGCGCCGAAGCCGACGACCAGCGCCGCCATCACCGCCTCTAATCAGCTGCGGAAGCGCATCGGGGAAAAGACTGCCGGGTCGATGTGCGCAATTGACTCCGGCAGGGGCTCTCCGACCAACAACGCCGCGGCCATCTTCGCCGCGGCCGGCGAGGTCTGGATTCCGAACCCGCCCTGCCCCGCGCACCAGAAAAGGTCCGGCACCTCGGCGTCGAACCCATAAACCGGCAGCCGGTCCGGCGCGAAGCTCCTGAGCCCCGCCCAGCTACGCTCGACACGCTCGACCGGCCAGTCGACGGCCTGCTCGAACCGGTCGATTGCCACGGCGACGTCGATCTCCTCCGGTGCCGCGTCGCACGGATCGGTTGGAATTTCGTCGTGGGGGCTGAGCCACACCGAACTGTCGGCCTCGCCTTTGAAATAGAAGCTTCCGTCAGCAGCATCGACCAGCGGCAGCTTGCGGAGCCCGGTTCGGCCGACCCGCAGCTGGACCATTGTCCTGCGTTTGGGCGCGATGCCGAGCGGAGCGGCTCCTGCAGCCCGCGCGACGGCGTCGGCCCAGGCTCCGGCGGCGTTCACCAAAATCGAGGCGCTCCGCGCCCCTTCGTCTTCGAACATGACCGACCAGCGATCACCTTTGCGCTCGGACCGAATCACCCTGGCACCCGTCTCCACGATTCCACCGCAGCACCGGAATTGCCGCAGGAAAGCAGCGTGGAGCGCCGCGACGTCGATGTCGGCGCATCCGGGCTCGAACAATGCACGGCGCCACTGCGGCCTGATGCCCGGGATCAGCCGTTCCAGCTCCGGACGTTCGACGACCCGCGTTTCGACCGCGGCCGGGAGCTCGGGCAGCGCGTCGAGAGTGATGTGGACGTCCCCGCGCACCCGAAGGAACCCGCGCTGCGAGAATTCCGCGGGTGGATCGGCGAGAAAAGCACGCGAGGCCAGGGTCAGCTTCGCAACCTCCGGACCGCCATAGCTTTCCAGGTAGAAGGCCGCCGATCGGCCGGTGGCATGATAGCCGCACTCGTCCTCGGCCTCGACGATCAGCGTGCGCCGCTTCGCCGCGATCTCCGCCCCAAGGCTCGCTCCGGCGATGCCGCCGCCGACGATGATGACGTCGAATTCATTCATTTCATTCGGCCGGTTACGAATTGGAAAGCGGCGCCGTCTAGTGGTGGCGTCATGTTCAACGGGGCATTTACCCAGCTATTGCTCGTCATGCTCGCCGCAATCCTGGTGGTCGCTGCAGTCATCGACGTGCGCACGTTCACGATTTCGAATCGCCTCAATCTGACGGTGGCGCTGCTCGCGCCCGTCTATTGGGCATCGGTCGCGCTGTCGCCGTGGCCCGGAGTCGCGGTGCAGCTTGCCACCGGAGGAGCCGTGTTCCTCGTGCTGGCGGGCGCCTTTTACGCGGGGATGATGGGCGGGGGCGACGTCAAGCTCGCCGCGGCGCTTTCGCTGTGGTTCTCGCCGGCCTCGACCGTGAAGTTCCTCGTGCTGATGTCGATTGCCGGGGGCGTGCTGACGCTCGTCGTCCTCGCCTGGCACCGGTCGCGCGGTCGCGAGGGAAGGCCCGAAATTCCGTATGGAGTCGCGATCGCATTCGGCGGTCTCGCGATTCTCACCCAACGCTTTCTTAACCAATTTGCCTGATGTGTGAGGCTGTTTTGAAGACCCGTCTGGGGGAGGCGACTGCGCCATGGATGTGAAGAAGCTCGCTCTGCTCGTGGGAGCGCTGGTCATTGCGGTGGTCACCGCTGTCATGGCCAAGAACATGTTCGCCGGCGCCGGCGCACAACAGGCCGCCGCGGCGCCTGCGGTGCCGCTAGGGCCCAAGGTGCTCGTCGCCAAAAAGGCGCTTCCGGTCGGCACGATCATCGATCCCGACAGCTTCGCCTTCCAGCCCTGGCCCAAGGAGCTGATGCAGGGTGCCTATTATGTCGACGGCCAGCCGGACGCGAAGAACCTCGCGGGCACTGTCGTTCGCTATGCGATTGCGGCGGGCCAGCCGATCACTCGCGGCTCGCTCGTCGGCCCGCAGGATCGCGGCTTCCTCGCCGCGGCGCTCGGGCCGGGCATGCGCGCGGTCACGGTGATGGTGAACACCACCACCGGCGTCGCCGGCTTCGTGTTCCCGGGCGACCATGTCGACCTGGTGCTCACGCAGCAGGTCCAGGGTGGCGGCGAGGGGCCGGCGCTCAAGGTTTCCGAGACCATTGTGCGCAATGTTCGCGTTCTGGCGACCGACCAGCGCATCACCGACAAGGACGAAGAGGGCAAGACTGCGGTCCGGACCTTCTCCAACGTGACCTTCGAGGTCACGCCGAAGATCGCTGAGAAGATCGCGGTTGCCCAAAGCCTCGGCCAGCTGTCGCTGTCGCTGCGCTCGATCGCGGACAACAGCGCCGAGCTCGAGCGGGCGGTTGCGGCCGGGGACGTCAAGATCCCGGGGAATGTCAGCCCCGCGCAGGAGCGGCAGATGCTGCTCGCTTATTCGAACCGGCCTGCCGACAGCAACACCACCTTCACGACCGGCGGCGACGTGTCGCGCTTCCAGCGCCGCACTGTCCCCGGCAAGACATCGGGTGGCGGCGACCAGGCGGCCAGCGCCGTCGCTGCGGCCGGAAAAGGAATCAGCAATGCTGTCGCCGTCCCCGCAGGCCCCGTGGTCCGTGTCGCGCGCGGCAATGAAGTCACCGTCGTTCCGGTGGGAGCTCGCTAAAATGAACATCCAAGCAATCAGCCGCCGGGCTCGCCTCGGCACCGCCCTTGCGGCACTGGCCGTCGGCATCGCCACGGTCGCCGCCCCGGCGCCTGCCCTGGCCCAGCCGAAGGCGTACGCATCGGGCTCCTATCGCCCGACCACTCAGGTCCTCCTGTCGGTCGGCGAAGGGCAGATGCTCAACCTGCCGCGCAGCGTCGCCAGCGTGTGGACGTCGAACCCCGATGTCGCCGACGTCTATGTCAACGGCCCGCGCCAGATGAATCTCTTCGGCAAGAAGGCCGGGGAGGCGACGGTCATCGCGACCGCCGCGGACGGTTCGGTGGTTTACGGGGCGAACGTCCGAGTCAACCAGAACATCAGCTCGATCAACGAGATCCTGCACCAGGCGATGCCGGAATCGAACATCAGCGTCACCACGATCGGGCAGGTTGCCGTGCTCAACGGCGTCGTCTCCTCGCCCGAAGATGCCGCGCAGGCGGAACTGCTGGTTCGGGCCGCGCTCAATCCGGGCATCGACATCAACAATGCGAATGCGCCGCTCAACATCGTGCCGGTGAACCGCCTCAAGGTGGCGACCCCGCTCCAGGTGATGCTGAAGGTCCGCGTCGCGGAGATGAATCGCTCGCTGGTCAAGCAGTTCGGCGTCAACCTGCTGGGCCGCGATTCGTCCGGCGGAACCTTGTTCGGCATCGGCCGCGGCCAGCCCGGCACAATCGACAGAGTGCCGGGCGCTCCGGGAACCATTGACCCGGAGACGGGCCTCCTCTCGGGCAGCAAAAGTGTCACCTTCAACAACCTCGTTGGGGGAACCACACTCGGCATCTTCGGCAAGATTCTCGGCCTGGACATGCTCGGCACGCTCGACCTGCTCGAGAATGACGGCGTCATCACGACGCTTGCCGAGCCGAACCTGACGGCGCTTTCGGGCGAAACAGCAAGCTTCCTGGCCGGCGGCGAGTTCCCGATCCCGGTCTCGCAATCGCTCGGGGCGGTGACGATCGAATACAAGCAGTACGGCGTCGGCCTGGCGTTCACGCCCGTCGTCCTCGCCGACGGCCACATCTCGATGCGCGTCCGCCCTGAGGTGAGCCAGCTCAGCGATGCGGGCTCGGTCAAGCTCAACGGCTTCACTGTCCCGGCGCTGACCACTCGGCGCGCGGAAACGACCGTCGAGCTCGGCTCGGGGCAGTCGTTCATGATCGCCGGGCTGCTTCAGAACAGCAACAGCAACAGCGTCGAGAAGGCGCCGTTCCTCGGCGACATTCCGGTGCTTGGGGCGCTGTTCCGTTCGACCAAGTACCAGCGCGATGAGACCGAGCTGGTCATCATCGTCACGCCGTACCTGGTGAAGCCGGTCTCCGGCCAGCTCGCCACCCCGGCGGACGGCTATCGGGCGCCGGACGACATCCAGCGCAATTTCCTCGGCCAGACCTTCACCGGCAAGAGCGGTTCGGTCCAGCCGACAGCGATCCAGGCGCCGGTCGCCGCACCCGTCACGGGCGCAGTGGCCGCTCCGGGGTTCAAGCTGTGAACCCCGGCCTGACAAGGAAGGATTGGACGATGCGTTCGAAAGTCATCCTCATTGCGCTCGCCTCGTCGCTGGCGGCCTGCAACACGCCGGACCTGGCGGACAAGGGCGTTGCCGCGGTCAACGTGCCGGTGGTCACCAGTGCCGACTATGTGTTCGACGCTGCCGCTCCCGACGGCGCGCTTGCGCCCGGTGAGGCGGACCGCCTGAACGGCTGGTTCCAGAGTCTCGGCATCGGTTACGGCGACGCGATCTACGTCGACGGCGGCTATGCCGACGCTGCTCGGGGCCAGGTCGCCGCGATCGCCGGCCAGTACGGCATGATGGTTTCGGCAGGAGCGCCGGTCACGATCGGTGTGGTACAGCCGGGAACCGTGCGGGTGGTGGTGAGCCGCCGCCGCGCGGAGGTCCCCCACTGCCCGAACTGGAGCCTTCCCGCGCAGCCCAATTACGACAACCGCAACATGTCGAACTACGGCTGCGGCGTGAACACGAACATCGCCGCCATGGTCGCCAACCCCGAGGACCTGATCCACGGGCGTGAAGGCGCCGGGACCGGCGACGTGAGGGCGGCGGCCAAAGCCGTCCAATTCTATCGTTCCCAGGCGCCGAGCGGCACCAAGGGGCTGTCGGACATCAGCACGAAGAAGGATAACTAGGATGAACGCCCCGTTCCAGGCCCGCGCCGGACTTCGCGATCCCTTCACCGCCTTCGTTTGCGACGACGCCACGGCAGACATGCTGCGGCCGGTCGCGGTCGAGCACGGCTGGTCTCCGGAAAAGGTCAACAAGGGAGGGCTGCGCAATGCCGTGCAGTCGCTGTCCGTGTCGGCCAGTCCGAACATCCTGTTCGTCGACCTCAGCGAGTCCGCCGACCCGCTGAACGACATCAACGCGCTCGCCGAGGTGTGCGAACCGGGGACGATCGTGATCGCCTCCGGCACCGTCAACGACGTGCGCCTCTACCGCGATCTCGTCGCCAGCGGCATCCACGATTATCTGCTGAAGCCGTTCACGGTCGATCAGCTGCGCGACACCTTCGCGCATGCTCAGATGATCCTGTCCGGTCCGCGCGGTGAAGCGCAGGCCGACAAGCCGCACGTGATGGCCGCGGTCATCGGCGTTCGCGGCGGCGTCGGTGCTTCGACGCTCGCGACTTCGCTTGCCTGGCTGCTCGGCGAGAAGGCGCGGCGCACGACCGCCCTGCTCGACCTGGACGTGCATTTCGGAACCGGCGCCCTGGCGCTCGACCTCGAGCCCGGCCGCGGCTTGACCGACGCAATAGAAAACCCCAGCCGCATCGACGGCCTGTTCATCGAGCGGGCGATGGTCCGCGCCAACGAACGGCTTTCGGTGCTTTCGGCCGAAGCGCCGATCCACCAGCCGCTGGTGACCGACGGCAGCGCCTTCTTCGCGCTGCAGGAGGAAATGCGCAACGCGTTCGAATCGACCGTGTTGGACCTGCCGCGGCACATGCTGATCCAGCATCCGCACCTGGTTCACGATGCGCATGTCGCGGTGGTCGTCGCCGAGCTTACGCTCGCCGCGACCCGCGACACGATCCGGGTCCTCGCCTGGCTCAAGTCGAACGCCCCTCAGACGAAGGTCATCGTCGTTGCCAATGGTGTCCCCTCGGGCGGTGCGCTGGAGATCAGCCGCAAGGATTTCGAGCAGTCGATCGAACGGCCGGTGGACATCGTCTTCCCGGTCGACGGCAAGCTCGCGGCGCAGGCGGCGAAGCTCGGCAAGCCGATGGCGGAAGTCGCCGGCGGCAAGATGGCCGCGCCGTTCAACACGCTGTCGAACATGGTTCTCAGCCACGCGAGCGACGAGGGCGCTTCGGCGGACAAGGCGCCGGCCGTCGCTGCGAAGTCGCTGGTCGATAATTTGAAGTCGATGCTGTCGAAGCCCAAGGACAAGGCAGCAGCGTAATCTGCGCCCGCTGCGCTCCGGCGCGGCGGGCAACGAGTTGAGAGGCAGAGGCACGAATGCTCTTGTGGCTACTCATGATCGGCGTCGTCGGAGCTCTCGGGCTCGTCTTCATGGCGATGCGCGGGCCGTCGGCGAGCAAGGCCGTCAAGCGGCGCGTGGAGCTCATCAAGGAGCGCCACGGCGACGTGATCGCCGGCAACGCCCAGGCCCAAATCCGCAAGCTTTTCGCCGAACGCGCAACCAAGTTCGAAGGCTACGCCTCCACGCTCATCCCGAAGCCGGCGCTGCTGCGCAAGCGACTCGAGATGACGGGCAAGGACATCTCGCTCGGCAAATATGCCATCGTCTGCCTCGGCCTCGTCTCGTTCGTGACAACCGCCCTCGCCTTCCGCGGCGCACCGCTGATCCTGTCGCTCCTGCTCGGCATGTTCTTCGGCATCGGCGGGCCGCACTTCGTCATCGGGAAGATGATCAAGCGCCGCGTCGCCAAGTTCAACTCGAACTTCCCCGATGCGATCGAGCTGATGGTGCGCGGCCTGCGCTCGGGCCTTCCGATTACCGAAACGCTCGGGATCGTCGCGGGCGAAATCCCCGGGCCGGTCGGGATCGAGTTCCGCATGGTTGTCGACAAGATGAAGATCGGGCGCACGATGGAAGTCGCGCTCCAGGACACGGCCGATCGCCTCGGCACGCCCGAATTCCAGTTCTTTGTGATCACGCTCGCAATCCAGCGCGAAACCGGCGGCAATCTCGCCGAAACGCTGTCGAACCTCGCCGACGTGCTGCGCAAGCGTGCTCAGATGAAGCTGAAGATCCGCGCCATGAGCTCGGAATCGAAGGCTTCGGCCTATATCGTCGGCGCGCTGCCGTTCGTGGTCTTCACGCTCGTGTGGATGATCAACCCCGGGTACATGGGCGGGTTCTTCACCGACCAGCGCCTGATGGTCGCCGGAATGGGCGGAATGGTGTGGATGGGCATCGGCGCGGCGATCATGGCCAAGATGGTCAACTTCGAGATCTAACGGGGGACTGACGAACATGCAGCAGGTTCCCACCGGCGGACCGCACATCCTCGGCTTCGACGTGATCTGGATCGCAACGGTGCTCAGCGCCGTCGCGACCTTCGCCGTGCTCCTCGCGATTTACGCGGCGACGACTGCAAAGGATCCGATGGTGCGCCGCGTCAAGGCGCTCAACGAGCGCCGAGAGCAGCTCAAGGCGGGCATCGTCGCCTCGACCAACAAGCGCAAGAAACTGACCAACCGCAACCAGGCGGCGGACCGAGTCCGCTCGATCCTGACGCAGTTCAAGATGGTCCAGGACGACCAGCTCAAGAAGACCCAGCAGAAGCTGATGCAGGCCGGCATTCGGACCAAGGATCTCGCCTTCTTCATCATCTTCGCGCGCTTCGTCCTGCCGGTGATCCTCGGCATCGGCGCGGTGCTGCTGCTCTACGTTTTCGGGTTCGAGCCGCAATGGTCGCCGCTGCGCCGCTACATCACAGTCGCCGGTGTCCTCGTCGGCAGCTACAAGGCGCCCGACATCTGGCTCAAGAACCGGGTCAACAAGCGCAGCCACGCAGTCCGCAAGGGCTTGCCCGACGCGCTCGACCTGCTGGTGATCTGCGCCGAGGCCGGCCTTACCGTCGACGCCGCGTTCGGGCGCGTCGCAAAGGAGCTCGGCAAGGCCTATCCGGAGCTCGGCGACGAGTTCGGCCTGACCGCGATCGAGCTCGGTTTTTTGAACGAGCGCCGCCAGGCATTCGAGAACCTCGCCCAGCGCGTCGATCTCGAGGCGGTGCGCGGCGTAGTCACGACCATGATCCAGACAGAGAAATACGGCACCCCGCTAGCCTCCGCGCTGCGCGTGCTCTCGGCCGAGTTCCGCCACCAGCGCATGATGCGCGCCGAGGAAAAGGCAGCGCGGCTCCCGGCGATTATGACCGTGCCGCTGATCCTGTTCATCCTTCCGACCCTGTTCGTGGTCATCCTCGGCCCGGCCAGCTGCTCGATCAACGACAGCTTCCTCCACGGCTGACGGGCTTTAGGGGGCGGTCCCTCGAATTAGGGACCGTCCCTGCCGGCAACGGAACGCGGCAAGCCGCCAAGCGTAATCCCCGCGGAACCTTCGACGTTGGGGAAGCGCAATGAACATCACTTCCGACCCGAACCTGTGGGCGATCTGTATCCTCGTCTTCGTGCTTGGGCTGCTGATCGGCGTCTTCCTGACCGCCGGCGGTCGCCGCAAGTGGAAGGCGCGCTACAAGAGCGAGGTCGACCGCCGCGAGGCGATCGAGCACGAGCACGAGAAGCGCGTGAAGGACTGGGACGAGCGCGAGAAGGAATGGCGCGAGCGCGACAGCCTGCGCGGCGCCGCCATCAAGAGCGGCCGCGACCCCGACGACGATCGGCCACTATAACCGTCATTGCGACGAACTTTAGCGACGCGGCAATCCAGACGCCGCTGGATTGCTTCGCTTCGCTCGCAATGACGGCGGCTAACCCTCGATCTTGGAAAAATCGGCGACCGCGTTCACCGCGTCGCGAAAGCGCATCAGCAGGTTGAGCCTCTGCTCGCGCTTCGCCGGATCGGGGTCGTTCACGGTCACATGATCGAAGAACTCGTCGATCGGGCCGCGCAGCAATGCAAGCGCGGTCATCGCCCCCGTGAAATCCTCCTGCTCGATCGCTGCGGCGGCTTTCGGCTCCGCCGCGTCGAGCGCCGTAATCAGCGCCTTCTCCTCGGGCAGGTCGGCCCCAGCCTCGCCCGACGCCATCTCGGCGATGACTTCCCTGAGGCCGGGCTCCTCGACCAGCACCAGAGGGTCCTCCTCCCCGGTTTGCGGAATGCCCTGCTCCGCCCGCGAGCTCATGACCTGCGGCCCGGTCCAATTCTCCTTCTTGAGAATGTTCGCCGCACGTTTGTAGGCGGTCAGGAGGTCGGCACCCTCCTCCGTAGCGACGAAATTCTGAAGCGCGTTGACCCGGGCAAGCAGGCGCACCAGGTCGTCCTCCGAACCGAGAGCAAACACCGCATCGATCAGATCGTGCCGGACGCCTGCTTCGCGCTGCTGGACCTTCAGGCGATCGGCGAAGAAGTCGAGTACTTCGGGGGCCGTCCGGTCGAGCCGATGGGCGGACGCCGAATCCTTACATTGGCCGGCCCGATTGGCGAGCGCACCACGGATCGCTTCGGTCAGCGAAATCCGAAGTCCGTTGCCGACGATCAGTTCTATCGAGCCGATTGCCGCGCGGCGCAGCGCGAACGGGTCCTTCGAGCCGGTCGGCTTCTGGCCAATGCCGAAGAAAGCGCAGATCGTGTCGAGCCTGTCGGCAAGCGCGACCGCGGCCGATGCCGGTTCACTCGGCGTTCCATACTGGTCGCGGATCGCCTCGGCGACGGCCTTCGGCTCGCCCTGCGCCTCGGCCAGGTAGCCGCCGATCACGCCTTGCAGCTCGGGGAATTCGCCGACCATCCCGGTGACCAGGTCGGCTTTCGCCAGCCGCGCCGCGCGCTCGACCTGGTCGGGGTCGGCTGTGAGGACGCCGGTTTCAACCAGCCACCGTGCCAGCTTTGCAATGCGTTCGACCTTTTCGGCGAGCGTGCCGAGCTTCTCGTGGAAGACGATGCCGCCGAGCTTTTTCGCTTGCTCCTGAAGCGGCACCTTGTGGTCCTGCTCCCAGAAGAAGCGCGCGTCGGCGAGGCGCGCGGCGAGCACGCGGCGGTTGCCCTCGACGATCGCTTCGCCCCCGTCGCTCGCCGCAATATTGGCGACGCACACGAACGCCGGCGCCAGCCCGCCGTCCGAGGCGGTGCAGGCGAAATACTTCTGGTTCGTTCGCATCGTCAGCACGATCACTTCGCGCGGAACGTCGAGGAATTTCTCGTCGAACCGCCCGAGCAGGGCCACCGGCCATTCGGTTAGCCCCGCATTCTCGACCACCAGGCCCTCGTCGAGAAGCAACGCCAGACCCGCTCCTGCAGCCGCAGCCGCTGCGCCATCGCGGATGATGCGCTCGCGGTCCTCATGATCGACGATGACGTGGCAGGCGCGCAGCTTCTGGGCATAGTCCGAGGCGCCGCCGACGGTGATCGGCCCGCTGTGATGGAAGCGGTGACCGACGGTCGAAGCCCCGCTGACGATGCCGTCGATTTCGACCGGCACGATATCCTCGCCGAGCATGGCGACGATGCCGTGGAGCGGCCGCACCCAGCGCAAGCTGCCGTCTCCCCAGCGCATCGACTTGGGCCACGGAAAATCGCTGACGATCCGCCTGATCGTCTCGGCGAGCACGTCGCCCGCCGCTTTGCCGGGCCGGTCAATGACGGCGAACAGCACGCCGTCGCGCTCCTCCAGCTGTTCGCGCGCCAAGCCCGTCTTGCGAAGGAAGCCATCGAGCGCCTGCGGCGGCGCCGGGCTGCGCGGTCCCTTGATCTCCTCGCGGCTCGCGTGGGTCGCAACGGCAACATCGCGCGCAATCAGCACCAGCCGCCGCGGGGTCGAACGAACATCGATCGGCCCTGTCTCAAGCCCGGCGGCGCTGGTGCATTCGGCGAAGAGCCGCGCCAGCGCGTTGCGCGCCCCGGCCTGCATCCGCGCCGGGATCTCCTCGGAAAGCAATTCGAGCAGGAAGTCGGCCATCAGGCGGCACGCTCCATCCACGCTTCGCACGCACCTTTGGCGAGATCGCGGACGCGGCCGATGTAGGCCTGGCGCTCGGCGATGCCGATCACGCCGCGCGCCTGCAGCGTGTTGAACACATGGCTCGCCTTGATCGCCTGCTCGTAGGCGGGGATCGGCAGGCTCGCGCCGAGGCAACGCTCGCATTCCGCGGCAGCCTTGCGGAACAGGTCGAACAGCGCCTCGGTGTCCGCGACCTCGAAATTGTAGGTCGACATCTCGACCTCGTTCTCGAGAAAGATGTTGCCGTACGTCACTCCGGCGTCGTTGAATCGGAGGTCGTAGACGTTGTCGACGCCCTGGATGTACATCGCCAGCCGCTCGAGCCCGTACGTCAGTTCGCCGGTCACCGGCTTGCACTCAAACCCGCCGACTTGTTGGAAATAGGTGAACTGGGTGACTTCCATCCCGTCGCACCACACTTCCCAGCCGAGGCCCCAGGCGCCCAGCGTCGGGCTTTCCCAATCGTCCTCCACGAAGCGAATGTCGTGCTCGAGCGGATCGATGCCGATCTCCACCAGGCTGCCGAGATAGAGCGCTTGCAGGTCATCGGGGCTCGGCTTCAGCACGACCTGATACTGATAATAATGGCCCAGTCGGTTCGGGTTCTCCCCGTAGCGGCCGTCGGTCGGGCGGCGGCACGCCTGGACATAGGCGGCGCGCCACGGCTCGGGCCCGAGCGAGCGAAGCACGGTCGCCGGGTGGAAAGTCCCTGCCCCCATCTCCATGTCGTAGGGCTGAAGGATGACGCACCCCTGCGCGCCCCAATAGCGATGGAGCGTCAGAATCAGGTCCTGGAAGCTCAGGCTCAAGTAAAAAACCCCGTCGAATTCCCGCCGCGGCTTTGGCGGAAGCGTCTTGAAGGGGCAAGTAGAGGTTCAGCTTGCCGCCGCTAGCTCCTCATGCAAACGCCTCACGGAAAGGCTCTTGAATCCATGCTGAAATCCCTTTTTCGGCGCGCCGTCGCCGCGCTCGGGCTCGGCGCTGCTGCTGTGGTCGATCGTCCGCTATCGCCGCGGTGCCAACCCGGTGCCCTCGCGCAACTCGCACAACACCACGATCGAGGTCATCTGGACGCTCGTCCCGGTGCTGATCCTGGTGACGATCGCAATCCCCTCCATCCGGCTGCTTCGCCACACTTATTCGCCGCCGCCGGCGGACCTGACGGTCAAGGTCACGGGGCACCAGTGGTACTGGAGCTACGAATATCCTGCGAACGGCGTGTCGTTCGACAGCTATATGCTGAAGGAAGCGAACGACCCCACGCGCCAGAAGAACCAGCGTGCCCGAACCGACCTCGACGGGCCGCCGCTGCTCGCGGTCGACGAGCGCGTCGTCATTCCGCAGGGCAAGGTGGTGAAGTTCATCGTCACCGCCGACGACGTCATCCACAGCTTCGCCGTTCCGGCCTTCTGGATCAAGCAGGACGCGAACCCCGGCCAGCTTCACGAGGCGTGGGTCAAGGTCGATCGGCCGGGCGTCTATTTCGGCCAATGCTCGGAGCTGTGCGGCGCCCGTCACGGATTCATGCCGATCGCGGTCGAAGTCGTGCCGCCGGCGCAGTTCGCCGCATGGGTCGCATCCAAGGGCGGCAAGATGCCCGGGGCGCAGCCCGCCGCCGCAGCGGCGCCGGCCGGGGGCACCGACACCGACGCGGTGACGCCGGCTCCAGCCGTTGCGGGGACCGCCACGGGCAATCCGGCACCGGCTCCGCAGAATTCCAACGTCGCCAATCGCACGAACCAGTAAGAGCCACAGATGAGCACCACCGCTGACGCACTGAATCTCAAGCCGCACGGAGCGCACGACGCGCACCACGATGCGGACCACAAGCCGGGCTTCTGGGTCCGCTGGTTCATGTCGACGAACCACAAGGACATCGGCACGCTCTACCTGATCTTCGCGATCATCGCTGGCACGCTCGGCGGCGCGATCTCCGGGATCATGCGCTGGGAGCTGATGGAGCCGGGCATCCAGGTGCTGAACCACGCTTGGCCGATCGGCGCGGGGACCGCCAATTTCGACGAATGGACGCACCACTGGAACGTGCTGATCACTGCCCACGCGCTGATCATGATCTTCTTCACGATCATGCCGGCGATGATGGGCGGATTCGGCAACTGGTTCGTGCCGCTGATGATCGGTGCGCCCGACATGGCCTTCCCGCGGATGAACAACATCAGCTTCTGGCTGCTCGTTCCCGCCTTCCTGCTGCTGCTCGGATCAACCTTTGTTTCGGGCGGAACCGGCCTCGGCGCGGGCACCGGCTGGACGCTCTACGCTCCGTTGTCGACGTCCGGCTCGTCCGGGCCTGCCGTCGACATGGTGATCTTCTCGATGCACCTCGCGGGGGCGAGCTCGATCCTCGGCGCGATCAACTTCATCACCACCATCTTCAACATGCGAGCGCCGGGCATGACCCTGCACAAGATGCCGTTGTTCGTGTGGTCGGTGCTGGTCACCGCCTTCCTGCTGCTGCTGTCGCTTCCGGTGCTTGCGGGCGCGATCACCATGCTTCTGACCGACCGCAACTTCGGCACCGCATTTTTCGACGCGAGCGGCGGCGGCAACGTCGTGCTCTATCAGCACCTGTTCTGGTTCTTCGGCCACCCCGAGGTCTACATCATGATCATCCCTGGCTTCGGGATGATCAGCCAGATCGTGGCGACGTTCAGCCGCAAGCCGGTGTTCGGCTATCTCGGCATGGCTTACGCCATGGTCGCGATCGGCGTGATCGGCTTTGTCGTCTGGGCGCACCACATGTTCACCACCGGCATGAGCGTCGATGAAAAGATGTACTTCACCGCGGCGACCATGATCATAGCGGTGCCGACTGGCGTGAAGGTGTTCAGCTGGATCGCGACGATGTGGGGCGGATCCCTGACGTTCGAAACGCCGATGCTGTTCGCGATCGGCTTCATCTTCCTGTTCACCGTCGGTGGCGTGACTGGAGTCGTGCTCGCCAACGGCGGCGTCGACACCTACATGCAGGATACCTATTACGTCGTGGCGCACTTCCATTACGTGCTGAGTCTCGGCGCGATCTTCGCGATCTTCGCGGGCTTCTATTACTGGTTCGCGAAGATGAGCGGGCGGATGTACAACGAGCTGCTCGGAAAGATTCACTTCTTCCTGATGTTCATCGGCGTGAACGTGATCTTCTTCCCGATGCACTTCCTGGGCCTCGACGGAATGCCCCGGCGAATCCCCGACTACACGCCGGCGTTCGCGCACTGGAACTATGTCGAGACGATCGGCTACATGATCACCATCGCCGGCGTCGGAGTGTTCTTCGTCAACCTGTTCTGGTCGCTCGCGGCCGGCAAGAAGGCGCCGGCCAATCCGTGGGGCGAAGGCGCGACGACGCTCGAATGGACCCTGTCGAGCCCGCCGCCGTTCCACCAATATTCGACCCTGCCGCGGATCGATTAGGTCCTGGTGACAGAGCAACGGGCCGGTTCTGCATGTGCAGGGCCGGCCCTTTTGTGGTGGGCTCAGGGGTTTACCCGCGCGGCCTTGACGATCTTGACCGGCGGTTCGAGCATCTGGCCCTTCATCGCGCCAGTACCCTTGGTCTCCGAGACCGGCGAGGCGAGGATCTTCTTCACCACGTCCATGCCTTCGACGACGTGACCGAAAACGGCGAAGCCCGCGTCGTCGGCGGTCGAATCGAGCGCGGGAATGTCGCTAGCGAGAATGAAGAAGTCGGCGCGCGCGGTGCCCGGCCCGGCATTCGCCAGCGAGATCGCGCCGGCGACGTTGTGAAGCCCGGTCTCGGAGGTCGGCTCGTGCTTGATCGGCGGGTAGAGCTTGCGCGCGTCGCTGGTGATGCCGCCCTGGATCAGGCCGTCGCCGGCGCCTCCGCCCGGCTGATGCATCGCGCGGTAAATGGTCTCGCCGTCATAGCGGTGCGCATCGACGTAGCGCAGGAAGTTGGCCGTCGTGACCGGCGCGTGCGTCTTGTCGAGCGCGACCACGATTCGTCCAGCGCTGGTGTCGATCGCGACCGGCACGAACTCCGCCGACGTCGCGGGCGGAGGCGCAGGAGCGGGCCCAGGCTGGGACAGGGCCGGCGCGGCAGCTGCCGCGAGCAGCGCGGCGACGAGAAAGCGTGTCATCATGCCCGGCCGCATAGCAAAGCCTGGATGAACATCGCCAGTGAGGCTTTTCCTCTCTGCGCCAACCGCTTATAGGCCCCAGCAAATGCCCGCCATCGAACTGACGACTCCAGCCGCTCTTCCGGCCGACTGGCGCGATATCCTCGCGCTCACCAAGCCGCGTGTCATGTATCTCGTGGTCTTCACCGGCCTGTGCGGGATGCTGGCCGCTCCGGGAGTGCTGCCGCTGGCGCTCGGCTTCACAGCGATCCTGTGCATCGCGCTCGGCGCCGGCGCGTGCGGCGCGCTCAACCAATGGTACGAGGCCGACATCGACGCGAAGATGCGGCGCACGGCCAATCGCCCGCTGCCCGCCGGCCGAATGGACCGGCAATCGGCGCTCCACTTCGGCGTCGGCCTCGGCGTGTTTTCGGTAGTGCTGATGGGGATCGCGACCAACTGGCTGGCAGCAGCGCTGCTGACCGCTTCGATCCTGTTCTACGTGCTCATTTACACGGTCTGGCTGAAGCCGCGCACGGCGCAGAACATCGTGATCGGCGGCGCGGCCGGGGCCTTCCCGCCGCTGATCGGCTGGGTCGCGGCGACCGGCCATGTTTCCGCTCTGCCGCTGCTGCTGTTCGCGATCATCTTCCTGTGGACCCCGCCGCATTTCTGGGCGCTGTCGCTGTTCGTGCGCTCCGATTATGCGGCTGCCGGAATCCCGATGCTGCCCGTCGTCGCCGGCGTCCCGAGCACTCGGCGGCAGATCTTCCTCTATAGCCTGCCGATGGCGGCGTCCGCCGTATTGCCGTGGCTGCTTGGCCTCACCGGGCCGATCTACGGCGGCAGCGCGGCGGTGCTCGGCTTCGTGTTCGTCGTCCTCGCGGGGCGGGTCCTCGCCAACCGCGCGACCGATCCGGCGCAGATGGCGCCGGAAAAGAAGCTGTTCGCATTTTCTGTCTTCTACCTTTTTGCCCTGTTCGCCGTCCTCGTCGCGGACCGCTGGCTGGCGGTATGAAGCTCGAAGAAGAGGTGGTCCGGCGGCAGCGCGAACGCGCGCGCATTCTCGCGTGGCTGCTTGGCGGATTCGTCGTGCTGCTGTTCTTCATCACTATCGCAAAAACGGGGATCAACTGGTGAACACTGCCGTCGCCCGGAACAGGAACGGCAGGACCTTGCTCATCCTGGTTCTCATCGTGGCCGCCATGACTGCGCTCGTGGCCGTGAGCCCGACGCTCTACCGGGCCTTTTGCGAGGCGACGGGCTTCAACGGGACCACCCTTCGCGCCGAGCGTGCGCCGGGCGCGGTGGCCGGGCAGGTCAAGGTGCAGTTCGACGCCAACGTCCACCCCGGCCTGCCGTGGCGGTTCGAGCCGGAGCAGATCGCTGTGAACGTCGCACCGGGGGCGCGGACTCAGATATTCTACCGCGCCCAGAACCTCAGCGCGCGTCCGATCACCGGCCAGGCGGTGTACAACGTCACGCCCGACACAGTCGGCAAATATTTCAAGAAGATCGAATGCTTCTGCTTCACCGAGCAGACGCTCAAGGCGGGAGAGAAGGTCGATATGCCCGTCATCTTCTTCGTCGATCCCGCGATCGAGAAGGACCCGGACACCAAGAACGTCCACGAAATCACCCTGAGCTACACATTTTATCCGGTGGAAACCGCCACCGCCTCTCGCTAGAGCAACCACAAAGCAAAAGAGGGAAGCTGCGACACATGGCCGCGACCAAGAACCATGACTACCATCTCGTGGAGCCGGATCCCTGGCCGCTGATCGGCGCGATTTCCGGCGGGGTCATGTTCAGCGGCGCCGTCATGTGGTTCCACGAGAACCGCTACGGCGTGCTGGTCATGCTGCTCGGGTTGCTCGGCGTGCTCGTCACCATGTTCAGCTGGTGGAAGAACACGATCGACGAGGCGCACGAGGGCTATCACACGCCCGTCGTCCAGCTTCACCTGCGCTACGGCATGATCCTGTTCATCGCCTCCGAGGTGATGTTCTTCCTCGCCTGGTTCTGGGCCTTCTTCGATTCGTCGCTTTTCCCGAGCCCGGTGGATTCCGTCGGCGGTGTGTGGCCTCCCAAGGGCGTCGAGGTGCTCAACCCGTGGGGCTTCCCGCTCCTCAACACCCTCATTCTTTTGTGTTCCGGAACGACCGTTACCTGGGCACACCATTCGCTCATCCACGGCAACCGCGACGGGCTGAAGCTCGGGCTTCTGCTGACGATCCTGCTCGGCCTCACCTTCACCGGCGTGCAGGCCTACGAGTACATCCACGCGCCCTTCTCGTTCAAAGGCGGCATCTACGGTTCCACCTTCTTCATGGCGACCGGCTTCCATGGCTTCCACGTGATCGTCGGCACGATCTTCCTGATCGTCTGCTACATCCGCTCGTTGCGTGGCGACTTCACGCCGCGGCAGCATTTCGGGTTTGAGGCGGCCGCCTGGTACTGGCACTTCGTCGACGTCGTGTGGCTGTTCCTGTTCACCTCGATCTACGTCTGGGGCGGCTGGGGCGCCACGTACGCGGGGTGAGCCCCAACCACCCGGACCCCGAGAATTCGCCGCTGTCCGCGGCACTGAAAGGCGACTGCCCGCGCTGCGGCGCGCGCACGCTTTTCAACGGCTGGATTGCCTTTGCTCCGAAGTGCCGCAGCTGCGGCCTCGATTTCGCGAGCTTCAACGTCGGCGATGGGCCGGCGGCATTCCTGATCTTCATCGTCGGGACGATCGTCGTCGTCGCCGCGCTCCTTGTGGACGGCGTGTTCATGCCGCCCTGGTGGGTCCATCTGGTTTGGGTCCCGGTGGCCACAGCGCTGACGATTGGAGGACTCCGGCTGTCGAAGGCCTGGCTGCTCGCCCAGGAATATAAGCACCGCCCGCCCGAAGGACGTATTGCCGGATGATAAGGCGCCTGCCCCTCGTCCCGACGATCCTCGTTGCCGCGGCGGTTGCGGTGATGATCGGCCTCGGTGTCTGGCAGCTGCAGCGGGCGACCTGGAAAGAAGGCGTGCTCGCCGAGTTCGCACGCTCCGAGAAGCTGCCGCCGATCACCTGGCCGACCGCGCCGCTGGACAGCGCCCAGCTGCCGCTGTTCCGCCACGCGACCGGAGTCTGCCTGAGGCCGGTCGGCCAGCGCGCCATCGCCGGTCAGAACCTGAATGGCGAACCCGGCTACGTAATTATCGTCGACTGCGTGATCGGGGGGGAAGGGCCCAGGATGGCCGTCCAGGTTGGGTGGACCAGGAACCCTAACGTCAAGGTCAACTGGAACGGCGGGCCGGTCAGCGGCATCATCGTCCCCGACCGCAAATCGCGGATGAGGCTGGTGGCGGCGGGCGCGCCGCCGGGGCTGGAGCGCAGCCGGCCGCCCGACGTCAGCTCGGTCAGTCCGATCACGCCGGCGGTCCATCGCGGCTATGCGGCAACCTGGTTCGCCCTGGCGATTGCCGCGTTGACCATCTACGCGCTAGCCATCGGGAAGCGGATCAAGCGGGAGCGAGGAGCAAGTTGAGCCCCGGTATGCACGTGCTTCGCAACGGCCTGAGGATCGCCGTCGACCCGCTCCCGGGGGCGGAGTCGGTCGCCCTCGGCGTCTATGCGATGGTCGGCTCCCGTTCGGAGCCGGACCACCTCAACGGCCTCGCCCACGTGGTCGAGCATATGGTGTTCAAAGGCGCCGGCGGACGCGACACGCGGCAGATCGCCGAGGCGATCGAGGATGTCGGTGGGATCATCAACGCCTGGACCGCGCGCGACCAGACGGTTTTCTACGGGCGGACGCTGGCGAAGGATGCGCCGTTGCTCGCCGAGCTCATCGCCGATTTCCTGCGCGCGCCGCACCTGGACGAGCGGCATCTCGAGCGCGAGAAAGTGGTGATCCTGTCCGAGCTCGGGGAAGTGGTGGATTCCCCCGACGACCTTGTCCACGACCATCTCTTCGAAGCTGCGTTCGAGGGCCAGCCGCTCGGCCGCTCGGTGCTCGGGCGCGCGGACACGCTGGAGTCGATCACGGCCGAGGACTGCCGCAACTGGATCCGGGATGAGCTCATCCCTTCGCGGCTGATCCTGACGGCGAGCGGCAAGCTCGAAGAGAATGAAATCCTCCGGCTCGCCGAGAGGCTGTTCGGCGACATGGAAGTCTGGCCCGGCGTTCCCATCGGCCGTGCCGAGTTCAGCGGCGGCGTCCGCAACGACCGCCGCGAGTTCGAGCAGGCGCACTGGTGCCTCGGCCTTCCGGGTTTCGCGGCCTCGGATCCGCGGCTTCCTGCATTGTCGGTGTTTGTGCAGGCGCTCGGCGGTGGCATGTCATCGCGGCTGTTCCAGGAGCTGCGAGAAGAGCGCGGCCTCGCTTATTCCGTCAGCGCCTGGAGCCAGGCATATGCGGACACCGGCATGGTGGCGATGAGCTGCGCTGCCGACCGCAACCGCGCCGTCGAATCGATGCACCTCGCGCGGGCCGTGCTTGCCGATGCCGTCGAGACGCTGACCGATGCCGAGGTGAGCCGCGCGCGGGCGCAGCTCGAGGCGGGGCTACTGATGGGCATGGAGAGCGTTCACGGCCGTGCCGACCAGATGGCGCGGTCGATCGAAGTGTTCGGGCGAATCCTCACGCTCGACGAGTTGCTTGGCCAGCTTCGCGGCGTCGATGCCGCGGCCGCGCGCTCGGCGGGCGCCGCGCTGCTCGACGG
>NZ_WJSQ01000150.1 GCF_009720245.1 Sphingomonas segetis
GAGCCGGACGGTCGCCGGACCCGGCGGCACCGCCGACGTCGAGCCGCGCGTGATGCAGGTGCTGGTCGTGCTCGCCGAAGGCGCCGGCCAGGTGGTCACGCGCGAAGCCTTGTTCCAGCGCTGCTGGGGCGGAGTCTATGTCGGCGACGACAGCCTCAACCGCGCCGTCGGGGCGATCCGCAAGCTGGCTGCCGAAATCGCCGACGGGAGCTTCGAGATCGAGACGATCCCCCGGACCGGCTACCGGCTCAAAGGCGATATCGCCGGCTTGGGAAAGGGCTGCGTCGATGGGAAGGCGGGCCGGTCGGCCTCGGCAACATTGACGAGGCGGGCGGCCATTGGCGGGGCAGCGGCCCTTGCGGCCGCCGGCAGCGGGGCCTGGCTTCTCCTGCGTACGAAGTCGAATCCGCGATTTGAAGCCGTGATGGCGCGGGGCGGCGAAGCCTTTCGCAATGGTTCGGCGTTCGAACAGGCCGCCATCGGCGCCAACAACAATCCGAAGATGGTGGCTCTGTACGAGCAAGCGGTTCAACTCGAGCCCGCGAGCGCTCGCGCCTGGGGCTTGCTCGCCTATTTCCGGAGCGCCGCGGCCGACGAAGCCTCCGGCGCCGATTCACCCGGGGTCGTTGCGCGGGCGGAAATGGCAATCCGGCGCGCTCTGGAACTGGATCCAGGCGAGCCGAATGCCCGGGTCGCCATGTTCCTCCTGCAAGGACCGATGCTCGATTGGGCGACGCGCGACCGGCAACTTCGCGAAATCCTGTCCAGCAATCCCGCGAATATCCCGGCGATGCTCGAACTGATGCCGCTTCTCCAGGCCGCAGGCCTGACTCGCGAATCCTGGCTTTGGAACGAGCGCATACTCAAAGAGTCGCCGTTCATGCGGGCGTGTCTCGTCGTTCGCGCTTTGAAATTGTGGATTCTCGGAAAGACGCGCGAAGCGGATGGCGTCATCAATCGAGTGATCGGTCTATGGCCGGACTATTGGTTCGCGAATTATGCGCGCTTCACTATCCTCGCCCTGTCGGGAAGGCCGCGAGCGGCACGGACGATCCTCGATGGCTCGCGCGGATTGCCGGATGGCGAAACTCGGCGTTTGGTCCTCGACGCCCTGGAGTTCCGAACGCCGTCGGCCGTTGAAGCAGCGCGATCCGCGGCTCTCAGGATCGCGCAAAGCACGCCCCAGCTCGCGAACGACATGGTCATGTACCTGTGCGCGCTCGGTCTGCCTGACACCGCTTTCGACGTCACCGAAGGCTTCCTGCTGTGGCGGGGCAAGTTTCTCAGCACCGATCGGTCGAACAGCAAGGAAGTCGACGACTACAACCGCCGCATGACACAGTGGCTGTTCACCCCGCCGGTCGCTAATTTGAGAGCGGATCCCCGCTTTGCCAAGCTGTCCGACGAATTCGGGCTGACCGCTTACTGGCGCGCACGCCGCCTGAAGCCGGATTATCTCGTCTACGGTTAGAAGCGGCCGTCGAGTCCCACTCCGATCTCCCGCGCATCGTTGGTCGTGGCATCGACGTTCGGTCGATCGCGCAAATCGCTCCAGCCGATGATGTGGAACTTGTCGAACAGGTTCTGGGCATAGGCGAACATGGTGAAGCGCCGGCGCTGCCAGCTCACGCGCGCGTCGACCGTGGTGACGGGCGCGATGCGAAAGTCCGGCGTTTCCGCATCGTCTCCGAAATAGCCGCTGCTGTGCCGTACCTGCGCCGAAAGGCTGACGCTGCGGACCGGCGCCCAATCGACTCCGGCGGTCCCGGTAAATCGCGGCGCGCCGGCAAACTCCTTGCCGAGGATTTCGTCCGTCGGAAGCAGCGTCTTCGTCAACTTGGTCCGCAGCAACCCGCCCGCACCGCGCAGCGTCAGGTTCGCGGCCGGCTTGTAGCCGAGCTCGAGCTCGGCGCCGTAGCTATGGGCGCGCGGCGCATTGGCGATGCCCGAAAGGCCGACGCAGCCGGTCGGCGTCGGGAAGCAGACGTCGAGCGTCCGCTGTGCATCCTTGATGTCGTTGTAGAACAAATTGCCGTTGAGGTTCAGCGCGCCGCCAAGCAGCGCCGCGCGGACGAACGACTCGTAGTCCCACAGATATTCGGGCGCGAACTGGACGATGATATGCCGGCCGGGGTCGAGCGTGACGCCGCCAGGATTGTACGCCCGCTGCACCATCGCCCCGACCCGCACGTCCGGCGTGACGTCGTAGGCAGCGCTAACTTTGGGCAGGAACGCACGTGCGGTCCTCTCGATATCGACGGGCAGGTCGGGCGAGGCGCGCAGCACGCCCGCGCGCTTCTTCGAGTCGCTCTGCAGCCGCATTCCCGCCGTCAGTGAGAGGCGGTTCGTCGCGCGCCAGGCCGCCTCGCCGAACAGGGCGCGGCTGCGCTGGCGGTCGTCGAACGTGCCGATTCCGAAAGGCGTGACCGAAAGGTCGATGAACTGATCAAGGTCCATCGCCGACCAGCTCACCCCGCCGATCGCGCTCAGGCGTCCTTCGGGGGTCCATGCCAGCAGCGATTCCACCGACCCGTCACGGCCGTGGCTTTTCGTCTGCCCGAAGCCGCGCGGCGCTCGCCGCTGGGCGCTGGTATCGCCCGCGCTCGCTGTCGTGCGCGATTCGAGCGACGGGCCGACGGGAAAGCTCAGCGAGCCTGTCAGCGAGTCGATGTTCACCTTGAAGTCGCCGAAGATATAGGCGGGATCGCGGCGCTCGCTGAATGGCCGCCGCGCGAGCTCAACCTGGGGCGCTTCAGACTCCACGTGCGCATAGGTCAGCAGCAGCCGCAGCCCCGGCAATGCGCGCGGCTCGGCGAGCAGCTTGACCCGCTCCGTCCCGTAGACGTCCCTGTTGAGGTCGACCCCCGCGACCGGCCCGCTGAGCTCGTTCGACGTGCGGGCGCGATAGAGGTCGCCCGAAACGCGGATGGCGAGCTGGTCGTCGATCGGCGGCACGGACAGCGCCGCGGATGCCTGCCGCCGGTGAAGCTGCCCGGCGATGACCCGCGCGCGGCCTTCGAGCCGATAGCTCGGGTCGGTCGTGTGGATGAAGATCGCACCCGCGATCGAGTTGACGCCCTGGGTGGTCGTCTGCGGGCTGCGGAATACCTCGACACGGTCGACGTCCCACAACCCTTCCGGGCTGAACGCGAATTCGTTGAAGGTGATCGTCCGGCCGTCGACCTGCACCACCGTCCGCGGCCGCGCTCCGCCGAGGAACGCCGGCAGCCCACCGAGCACGCCGGCGCTGTTCTGGCCGCGGATGATCGGCATGTCGCGCTTCGACCCGATGAGCACGTTGGGGACGAACTGCAGCACGTCCTGCATGCGGTCGGGCGCCGCCATCCGCTCGAGGTCGCGCCGGTCGAACACCGCAACGCTCGATGTCGTGTCCTTGAGCGAGCGCTTCACCCGTTCGCCGGTGACCACAATCGTTTCGCGTCGATCGGGAGGGTCAGGGGGCGGCACGGCGGCGGGCGGCAGCGCCGAAGCCCCCGCGGCGACCGCCCAGCACAGCCATGCCACCCCCATGCCCGAGCCCTCCTGCCGAGCAATTTCCGGCACTAAACTGCGGCAATATAACAAAAGCGTTCGCGCGGCACCTTAACTTTCGACAAGTGCCGCCGCGCAGCTTGGCGTTCGCGCCGGCGCGAGCGAGCTTGAAGACTCGGGCGACCGGCGCTAAATGACCGCCAGCCCCGCCGGCCGCCCATCCAACCAAGGGCGTCCCGCGGGGCGCTTTTCTATCCGCAACTCGAGAAGAAGAAGCAGCGAAGTGGCGAAAGTCTCCGTCGGTCAGTTCATCAACCAGGTCAAAGCGGAAACCGCCAAGGTCTACTGGCCGACGCGCAAGGAAACCGTCTCGACCGCGATCATGGTCGTGATCCTCTCGCTCACCCTCGCCTTCTTCTTTTTCGCTATCGACGCCGTCTTTTCGAGCACGGTCAAGTTCCTGCTGAGCTTCCTGGGTTAGGTCCGAAACAATGTCCCGCTGGTACATCATCCACGCTTATTCCGGCTTCGAGAACAAGGTCCGCGACTCGATCCAGAGCGAGGCGGGCCGCCTCGGCCTGACCCCGTTCGTCGAGCAGATCGAGGTCCCGACCGAGACCGTGACCGAGATCAAGCGCGGCAAGAAGGTGCAGTCCGAACGCAAGTTCATGCCCGGCTACGTCCTCGCGCGGCTCGATATGAACGACCAGGTCTACCACCTCGTCAAGAACACGCCCAAGGTCACCGGCTTCCTCGGCCCCGGCGGCAAGCCCCAGCCGATCCCCGACGCCCAGGCCGCGCGGATGCTGTCGAGCGAGGCCGAAGCCGCTTCCGCGCCCAAGCAGAAGATCAGCGTCGACTATGAGATCGGCGACAGCGTCAAGGTCCTCGACGGCCCGTTCGCGAGCTTCAACGGGATCGTCGAAGAGCTCGACTTCGACCGTGGCCGGGTGAAGGTCAGCGTTTCCATCTTCGGCCGCGCGACGCCCGTGGAGCTTGAGTTCGAGCAGGTCGAAAGGGTCAAGTAAGGCGGTTCAGCCGCTTGCCGGCTGCACCGCCCGGACCTCGGCAAGACGCCCGATCTCCAGCGCCTCCCCCGTTGTGCCGGCGCCGAGCTTGTCGAGCATGCGCGCCCGGTGCATCTCGACCGTCCTCGGACTGAGGTCGAGATCGCGGGCGATGAGCTTGTTCGAAGCGCCGGAGAGCAGGCGCTCGAGTACGTCGCGCTCGCGCGGAGAAAGTTTCGCGACGCGCCGCCGAGCGTCGCGGGCAGCCGATTTCGACTGGAGCGTCGCCGCGAAGTCGTTGTCGATGGCGTTGAGCCGGGCCAGCAATTCCTCGGAGAGGAACGGCTTTTCGATGAAGTCGGCAGCGCCCGCCTTGATGCTCCTCACTGCGGTCGCGATTTCACCCGCCCCGGTCATCATCACCACCGCGAAATGGTCGAACCCAGACGGATCGCGCTCGATCAGGTCCAGTCCGCTGCCGTCACCGAGATTGACGTCAAGGAGGAGGATGCCGGGCTCCAGCTCGTGCGAACGCTCGGCGAACTCCAGGCACGAAGCGAACCCTTCGGCCTCCCACCCGGCGGCCTTGAGCAGCACCATCAGCGAGCGCCGGAACGGCTCGTCATCGTCGACGACATAGACGCGGCGGGCGGGCGTGAGGACGTGCGCCGGAGCGGCGTTCATGTCCCTGCTCCCCGCGCGTACGGTAGCATTACTGTAGGTAATATACCGATATCGCCGAACCGCCTGTTTTCGCCGAAAGGGTTCCCGCCGAATGAGAATTGGAGGACAAGGTGAACCAGGCCGCACTCAAGGCATTCGATCAGCGGGCCACGGATTGCGCTCCTGAGTCGAGTTGCAACTCGAACGTGGTCCTGCCGTTCGTTCAGCCCGACAACGGCATTACGGCCGAAATCGTCCGCGGAACCTGCGAGCTCCGGCGGAAGCGCGATGACGCTTTCGCCGGCAAGCTGTTCGGGGATCCCACCTGGGACATGCTTCTGCAGCTCTACGCCGCGCATCTCGACTCGCTGCGCATGAGCATCGGGCGCCTGACACGGTTGTGCGGTGTTCCGGCAACCACCGTTCTTCGGCGGCTCGCAATGCTCGAGGATCGCAATCTCGTGACCCGTACGAACGACCCGTTCGACGCTCGCCGGGTTTATGTCGCGCTGGCCCCCGCCGGTGTGGAGGCGATGGAATCCTGCTTCATCGCTTCCGGCCGCCGCGCCGCGTTCCTCTAGGCAGTGGCGGCGACCATGACCATGACCGATCCCGACTACTGGCTTCAGCGCTACGCGACCGCGATCGAGAATGCGGTCGATGCGCCAGGCGAGCCGTCGCGCAGCGCTTATCTGGATCTCGCGGACCATTATTGGTCGATGCACGTGATGAGCGGCGGCCTTCCGGCCTCGTCGAGGAGGCGCTGCCATGAACGGCACGCGGACGCGCTCGTGATGCACTGGGCCGCGTGAGTGCCAGGCCCTGGCAGGAAATGCGTGTACGTGATCGACGACGACGAAGGCGTGCGCAATTCGACGGTCTTCCTCCTCGCGACGCTCGGCTATGACTGCGTAACGTTCGCTGGGGCAGCGCCCTTCCTCGACGCGGCCGACGCGCTCCCCCGGGGATGCGTTCTGACCGACCTCCGAATGCCCGACATGGACGGCTTCGAGCTTGCCGAGGCGCTCCGCCGCCGCGGCGTCGGCTGGCCGGTTCTGTTGATCACCAGCGACTCCGGCGGCAGGCTCGATCGCCGCGCTGCGCAGCTCGGCTTCGCCGGCGTGCTGCAGAAGCCGCTGGACGCCGACCGGCTCGACGAGGCGCTCGCCAGCGCCTTC
>NZ_WJSQ01000151.1 GCF_009720245.1 Sphingomonas segetis
CGCCCGGCGAGCGCCGCAGGCATCCGCGCCCGGAGGACCGCAGCCGCTTGCGCGGCAGGGCGATTGAGTTCGCGGCGGTCGCCGCGATCGCCGTATCGCTGGCTGGCGGGGCCCTGTACATGGTTGAAGCAGCGTTTGCGCGGCCGCTCGCGTTCGTTTCCGCGGCGCTCGCGCCTTAGAAGCTCAGGTGGCGCTGGTCTCGAGCCAGGACGCAAGTTCCTCACTCCCGCCGATCCGCTCATCGTCGACGAACACCTGCGGCGTGGTTTCGACTCCGAGCTCGTCCTCGAAGGCATCGACCTCGTCGCGCGACGTCAGCAGCCGCTCCTCGAACGGAATGCCGCCTTCCTCGAGCAGTTGCTTTGCACGCAGCCCATAGGGGCATTCGTGTTCGGGGAGCTTCATTCGGTACAGGATGACGCGACGCTGGGACATGGGAACTCTTTCTCGTGAAGTGTCGCAATCCAATGCCTGTCGCCGTGCAAAGTTGCCTCTCTCGCGGCGAGCCGATGTCCGCGCTATGCGCAGCCGCCATGAACCCGCTCTACGAACGAATGGACACCAGCGTCTTCGAGCGCATGTCCGGCCTCGCCGCAAAATTCGAAGCAGTGAACCTCGGCCAGGGGTTTCCGGATTTCGGCTGGCCACCGGAAATCCTCGACGCGGCCGCCACAGCTGTAGTCGAGGGCTCGAACCAATACGCGCCGTCGCGCGGGACGATGGCGCTGCGCCAAGCGGTCGCGGCGCACTACAACCGGCATTTCGGCGAAGAGCTTGAGGCGGAGCAGGTCTGCGTCACCAGCGGCGCGACCGAGGCGCTGGGATCGGCGATCCTCGCGACCGTGCAGCCCGGTGACGAGGTCCTCATCCTCACCCCGGCCTATGACAGCTATGCGCCGACGATCCGACGCGCTGGCGGAACGCCGGTCGAAGTCGCTCTGCAGCCGCCCGAGTGGCGGATCGATGGCGATGCGCTTGCGCGTGCAATAACCCAGAAAACCCGGGCGATTCTGTTCAACAATCCGCACAATCCGGCCGGACGGCTGTTCGGTCCGGACGAGCTGGATGTAATCGCCGCGCTTGCCCGCGATCACGACCTCATCGTCATCAGCGACGAGGTGTGGGAGCATATCCTTCTCGACGGCCGCCGCTTCACGCCGCTCGCGACCCTCCCCGGCATGGCGGAGCGGACCATCAAGGTGGGTTCGGCGGGCAAGATCTTTTCGCTGACCGGGTGGAAAGTCGGCTGGATCGTCGCCGCGCCCGAGCTCGCGCCGCTCGTCGCTCGCGCGCACCAGTTCCTGACCTTCTCGACCGCGCCCAATCTCCAGGCCGCGGTCGCCTTTGGACTCAACGATGGCGATGCGTGGCTGCAGCCGATGCGGGATCGGTTCCAGCGCTCGCGCGACCTGATGGCCGAGGGATTGCGAGCCGCCGGGTTCACAACGCTCGACGTCGCCGCGACTTACTTCATGTGCGTTGACCTTGCCGCCTCGGGTATCGCGCTCGACGACGAGAGCTTTGCCGCAGCCGCCGTCGAGAAGGCCGGGGTTGCCGTGATACCGCTCTCCGCGTTCGCCGAGCGCGACCCGCCGCGGCACCTCGTCCGCGTCTGCTTCAGCAAGAAGGACGAGACGATCGAGGCTGGAGTCGCAGCGATGGCGCGGGCGCGGGAGATGTTAGCATGAGCCCCGTCGAAGAGGCGGCCGAACTGCTGCAACTCTTCGGCATCGCGTCCGCCGGCGATTTGGTGAGTCATTCTCCAATCGACGGTTCCGAGATCGGACGAGTCGCAAACGGCAATCCGCACAGCGCTGCTGAGTCCGCCGCCGAGGCCTTCCAGCGCTGGCGGACCGTCCCGGCGCCGCGCCGCGGCGAGCTCGTCCGCTCGCTGGGTGAGGAGCTTCGGCGGGCCAAGCCGCAACTGGCCCGGCTGGTAACGCTCGAGGCCGGCAAGATCATGGCCGAGAGCCTCGGCGAAGTGCAGGAGATGATCGACATTTGCGACTTCGCGGTCGGGCTATCTCGCCAGCTTCACGGACTCACCATCGCGAGCGAGCGTCCCGAGCACCGGATGATGGAGCAGTGGCATCCGCTCGGGCCGGTGCTGGTGATCAGCGCGTTCAACTTTCCGGTGGCGGTGTGGGCGTGGAACGCGGCGCTGGCGCTGGTCTGCGGCAATCCGGTGATCTGGAAGCCGAGCGAGAAAACGCCGCTGTGCGCCGAGCTGGTGATGGAGCTGGCGCGCCGCGCAATGGCGAAATTCGGCGATGCGCCCGACGGGCTGGTGCAGGTCGTGCAAGGCGACAGCTCTGTCGGCGAAAGCTTGGTGGACGATAAGCGCATCGCGCTTGTGTCGGCGACCGGGTCGACGGCGATGGGACGCACCGTCGGTCCGCGCGTCACGCAGCGCTTCGGCCGGGTGCTGCTCGAGCTTGGCGGCAACAATTCGGCCATCGTCTGTCCGTCGGCCGACCTGAAGCTGACCGAGCGGGCCATTCTCTTTTCGGCGGTGGGCACTGCCGGCCAGCGCTGTACGACGCTGAGGCGCCTGATCGTCCATGAGTCCATCGCCGACGAGCTGGTGGTGCGACTGAGGCGCTCGTTCGGCCAGGTGACGATCGGCGACCCGCGGCTACCGGACACCCTAGTCGGCCCGCTGATCGACGAAGCGGCGTTCAATGCGATGAAGGCCGTCCTCGGCGAGACGATCGAGCGCGTCGACGCCGTCCCCGGCGGTTTCTACGTTCGGCCGGCGATCGTCGAGGCGGCGGGGCAGGAGGGAAGCGTTCTCGAGGAAACCTTCGCGCCGATCCTCTACGTGCTCCGCTACCGCGAGCTGGACGAGGCGATCGCGCTCAACAACAATGTCCCGCAAGGCCTCTCGTCGTCGATCTTCACCAGCGAGCTGCGTGAGGCGGAGCGGTTCATGGCGGCGAGCGGCTCCGACTGCGGAATCGCCAACGTCAACATTGGCACCTCGGGCGCGGAGATCGGCGGCGCGTTCGGCGGCGAGAAGGAAACCGGCGGCGGGCGCGAGAGCGGCTCCGACGCTTGGCGCGCCTACATGCGGCGCCAGACCAACACGATCAATTACGGCTGCGACCTACCGCTCGCCCAGGGCATCCGCTTCGACGTCGCCCCATAGCGCCAGCGGCTCTTCGGTCATCATCTTCGGCCAGGCGCGACGGAACGCCTTTTTCCACACCCCAAGCACGCCAGGTTCCATCGGCGGCGAGATGAGATAGCCTTGAGCGAGGTCGCAGCCGAGCTCGGCCACCCAATGCAGTTGATCGAGCGTCTCGACGCCCTCCGCGGTCGCTGTGAGCCCGAGCCCGTGCGCAAGCTCCGTGACTGTCTGGACGATCAGCCGGCAGTCGCGCGAGCGCGGGACGTCGTCGACAAATGCCCGGTCGACCTTCACTTCGGTGAACGGCAGTTGCCTGAGCTGCATCAGCGAGGAATAGCCCGTCCCGAAATCGTCGATCGCAAGGCCGATCCCCTTGATCCGGAAGCGGGTCAGCGTGTCCATCAGCTTGACCAGAGGCTGCGTCGCGCCTTCGGTGAGCTCGAGCACCAGCCGGTCGGCCGGCACCTCGAGAGCGCGGCACATCCGCTCGACGAGATCTGGAAAATCGAGGTGCTGAAGGCTCAGCGCGGAGATGTTGAACGCGATCGTGGTGTCGATCCCGTCCTCGCACCAATCGAGCCATTGCCTGAGGATCGTCCGAAGACCCCATAGAGTGAGGTCGTCGATCAGCCCGTGCTCTTCGGCGATGGGGATGAAGCGCGAGGGCTCGATCGCGCCGAGCTCCGGATGATCCCACCGCATCAGCGCCTCGACGCCGGCAAGCGAGCCGTCGCGAAGCCTGACCTTGGGCTGGTAGAACATGTGCAGGTGCTGCGCCTTGAGTGCGCGTTCGAGCGCGGCGAGCAGCTCCTTGTCTTCGCGAGTCACCGTCAGAGCGTCGCTTTCAGGCGGCTCAGCATGTCCTGGAGCACCTCGAACCGGACCGGTTTTTCGACCGGGCCAGCCATCTTCAGCCCGAGGGCCTCGCCGAGGCGGAAGGCGGATTCGAGCACCCGCCGATCGAAGCCGCTGACGATCAGCACCGGCGCGGCGTAGTCCTGCTCGGCGAGGAAGCGGATCAGTTCGACGCCGTCCATCCCCGGCATTCCGAGGTCGAGCGCGACCATGTCCGGTTCTTCGGCAAGAAATGCCTCGCGAAACGCCTGGTCGTGGCCGGTGATGACAGGCTCGAAGCCGCTGTCCTCGGCCGCCGTGGCGAGGAATTCCGCCAGCGCCGGCTCGTCGTCGATCAGCAGCAGACGCGGCTGCGTCATTCAGCGTCTTTCCCTGGGCGGCAACCGAGCATCATTTCGACCTGATGAAACGCTCTTTTAACCACAGTGTCCATAAAGTCCCGGTTTGACGCGATTTGCGTGCGTGAAGAGGCCTCTGAAAAGCATGTTTGCATCGCTGATCCGCAGGAAATCGGCCGGGCTCTCCGACGGCGAAGCCGAGGCTGCATTCGAATCGACCACGGTTTCGCTCTCCACCGCCGTCCCACGTCCCGCTGAACGGCGCGAGGATGAGCGCGTATCCGCGATGCTGCGTGTCGGCAAGCTGGTCGACGCATCGGGCTACCAGCAGCTGATCCGGGTCAAGAACATGTCCGCCGGCGGCGTCATGGCGATCGTCACCCGCGTGCCGGCCGTGGGCGAGCACGCAGAGATCGAGGTCTCATCGCAGAAAATTCCGGCCACGGTGGTTTGGACGCGCGATGATCTCGTCGGGTTCAAATTCGACCAGAATGTCGACCTCGGCGAGCTGCTTGCCGGGCGCAAGCCGCGGCTCGGCTTCCGCGCTCGTCCGCCGCGCCTAGAGATCGCGTGCAAGGCCTCGGTCCGCGTCGGCAAGGTCTATTACACCGTCGACGTGCACGACATTTCGCTCGGCGGGATGAAGGTCGAGCCGATCGAGGAATATTGCGTCGGCAAGAAGGTCGTCGTCGTGATCGAGAGCCTCCGCCCGGTGAAGGGCGAAGTGCGCTGGTACTCCGACCGCCGCGCCGGCATCGTGTTCGACAAGCCGCTCGACTTCGACGAGCTTTCGGAATGGTGCGGCAAAAGGCTCGAGCTCGCCAGCCTCAAGGCGGCATACAGGAACAACTGATCCGCTCCTCCCCGCCGGCGTCGCCGACAAGGATGGGGATGCAAGCTCGCAATGGCGATTCGCCGCTCCTATCTCCTCGCAGAAGGAGATTGCTCATGGCGGAAGAGATCGCGGTGCTTGCAGGTGGGTGCTTCTGGTGCATCGAGCCGGTGTTCCGCGACCTGATTGGCGTGGAAACGGTCGAGAGCGGCTACACCGGCGGGACGCTCGGCAACCCGACCTACAAGCAGGTCTGCGGCGGCGACACCGGCCATGCGGAAGCGATTAGGGTCACCTTCGACCCCGACCAGCTCAGCTACGACGATTTGCTCGACATTTTTTTCGCGACCCACGACCCGACTCAGCTCAACCGCCAGGGGAATGACGTCGGAACTCAATACCGCTCGGCGATCTTTCCCCAGAACGACGAGCAGGAACGCAAGGCGCGCGGGGCGATCGATCGGGCCAACGCAGAAAATGGCGGTCGCGTCGTCACCACGGTCGAGCCCAAGGGCGAGTGGTGGCCCGCCGAGGATTATCATCAGGATTATTGGGCCGGCGAAGGGCAGCGCAATCCCTATTGCATCGCGCACATCCCGCCGAAGCTGCAGAAGTTGCGCAAGAGCTTCCAGGCGCGTGTCAAATCGGCAACAGCGAACGTTTGATTGCCGCAAGTCGGCGGATTTTCCCTTGGCGAGCGAATGACGCCGTGCAAATGCGTCCGCGAACAGGGGAAGGGGCGGCTTCGGCCGCCTCTTTTTTATGCCCCGCGCGCCGCCGCCCGGCGCAGGCGATCGTTGATCGCCGAGCCGAGCCGCTCGTCCGGGACGGGCGCCACGGCGATCCGCGGCATTTCCGAAGCATCGGCAACGTGAAGCAGGTCGAACAGGGTCGCAGCCGCCTCGACGAGGTCGCCCGAACGGCTGAGCGTCGCATCTCCCGCAATCGGGCCGAACCCGATCAGATATTCCGTTTCGTCCGCTGCAGTCACCTCGAGCCGCAGCGGCTTCGAGGGGGCGTAATGGCTGTCTTCTGTTGCGTTGGCGAAGGCGTCGATGCGTTCTTGGGGAACCGGGATCCATGAAGAAATTCCGACTTCGTCGCCAAGACGATTCTTGATTTCGGTCAGGCTGGCGAGCGGCATGGCGA
>NZ_WJSQ01000152.1 GCF_009720245.1 Sphingomonas segetis
GATGCTGACGGCCGGCAACGGAACCGGCCGGTTACCTGCGCTCGAACCATGACAGGGCCGCCATCGCGGTAGCGGCCCGGCTCGGCCTAGCGGCTGGCGACGGCGCGATCGATGTCGGCGGCGCCGGCTGCGTCCACCTCGGTCGCGACGGCGGACCCGAGCTGGTGAATCGCAAGATCGACATGCGCGCCGATCTGGGCCGGGGCCGCGGCGCGGTCCAGGAGATCGAGCGCTGCTTGAAGAAGATCAAGGGCCTCAAGCAGCATATGCTGCAGCCCTGCCGGTTCGCTTTCCAATGCTTGCCCCCACTGTTCCCCGCCGCAACTCATGCGCCCGAAATGGTAAACTTTGGCTTGCCGCCGTGCATTTCGAGGCGGCGGCCGCGGAAGTCGAAGAGCGTACGGGAAATCGCCCAGATTCCCGTGCGGCTAGAATCTGAGGTGAAGAACGCCCGCGGGCGATTTTGCGGAATAGTCGACCGGCCCGTTCTGCGGCAATGCCTGGGTCCACTCGGCGCCCGCATAGAGCCGCTTGCTCGGAAGGGCGGCACAATGCTGCCGGCCTTCATCGCATTGCCGGCCTTCGATCAGCTCGACGCTGAGATTTCCGTCGTTGCGGATGATGAGACTCTTGCCCGCCCGCCTCGCCGTCACTTCCGGCTCCATGCGGGTCGGACGGACCAGCACCAGGGCATCGTAGCCGACCAGCACCTTGAGCCCGCTCTTGTCCGAGGAGACCGGTCCCGAGACCGGCTTGACGGTCACCCGGTAGACGCGCTCGCGGGCGACGCCGGACCCGAGGACCGCAATCCGGATCAGCTTGCGCTGGCCCGGCTCGAGGATCATCCGGGCCGGAGCGACGAACAGCCCCAGCTTTTCGGGATCCGGCTCCGTCCGGCGGTTCTGGTCGGGACGCCCGGGATTGAGGATCTCGGCCGGCTCGACCGCGACATAGGCGCGGCTCGAGTCCTTGTTCCAGATCTCGATGTCCTCGCGGGCATGGCCGCCGCTTTGCAGCTCGACGATGAGCTCGCTGAGGACGATGTCGGCGCTTGCGCCGCCGAGCGGATGCACAAGGGACAGCAGAGCAATGAGCATGGCAGCTGCGCGGGTGGCTGACTTCATCTGCAAACGACCTTCCCCAGCGAAACGAGATCCGTGTCGCGGCTCTCCGCGGCCACCATGGCGTGGCACGGCGGCAATGTCCCTCTCGTGAAGGACAGCGTGTCGGCGCCCGCGACGTCAATCTGGAAATAGCCGTGCTCGTCGGTTTCGCCGATTCCCCGCTGCGACTGCACCATTGCGCCGGCGACGGGCAGTCCGTCGGTCCCGATCGCCTGCCCGAACACCGTCACCAGCGGCCTTGTCGACCATTCGAGATTGGCAACGTTGCCGGGGTAGAGAGTGACCGAGCGCGCACCGGAATCGTAATCCAGCGACGTCGCGCCGACGGACCGGATTCGCACCTTGTACGACCGGTACGGCTGAAGAAAGATCGGGGTGGACGCGCCGGCAAGCAGGCGCGCGCGCGGCTGTTCGTCGACGAGGACGTCGAATGCCGAGCGGCCGCTCTCGCCTCCAACCGAGACGATCAGCGCGCTTTCGCCCATGTCCCTGCCGCCGAGCGCGATCTCATGGCGGTTGATCGCCGTGCCCGACTGCAGGGTCAATCCGTACTGCAGGCCTCCGCGTCCCTGCAGCGGGTGAAGGATGTCGCCGCGTGCGCTACCGAGCCGTGAATAGATCGTTCCGCCGGCATGGACGTCGCTCGAATCGAGGCTCCGGTTGAGCCCTGCGTTGGCGGAGACCTGCGTCCGGTCGGCGGACTCGTGGAAATAGCCCGCGCTGATGCTGCCCACCATCCGGTCGGCGTCGGAGTCCCCCCCGGCTTGGGTCCGGCGCGCGGCCCGGCCGGCCGTACCGAGTACGGAGAGCCGGTTCGAGGTGAACTGCACCCTCAGCCCCGAGAACAGCGCGGTGGTTGTCCGGGTGCGTTGGGCGTCGGCCTGGAAGACGAGCTCGACACCGCCACGCGACAGGATCGGCAGGTTGAGCCCCGGCCCGACCGTGTAGTCGGTCGGGAAGCCCTCGTCGTGGCGCAGCGAACCGACGAGCGAGAAATAGGCCCTCCCGAGCGTGTAGCCGATGCTTCCGCTGATCTGAGTATATGAGCCATTGCCCAGCTGGGCGCCGGTCGGCGCCGTCGAGCCGAAATTGTCCACATGCGCGGGAAGAGGAATCAACGGCCGACCGTCGCTGCTCCACACGCGGCGCAGATCGAGGTTGAAATTGAACGGTCCACGCCCGTTCGAACCAAGCTGCAACAGCGCCCCCTTGTCGCCCGAGGTCGCGACGAGCCCGGCCACCCGCGCCCGGCCGAAGCGCGTCATCACCCAGGCGCCCGCTTCGAGCATCTTCTTGCGTTCGGCACCGACCGCGGACAGGTCGACCGCAACGCTCCGGCTCAGCCGCCGCGCGGCGCCGAGCTGATAGTAGAAGGTGTCGGACAGACTGATCGGCCGGTTCCGGCGTGTGTTCGCGAGCATTCCGGCATAAGCGAAGACGAGCGGCTCCCCGACCGGGGCGACATGCGCATTCTTGATGAAGAACCGCTGCTCGTCGTGGACCGTCCCGTTGTCCTGGCGGATTCGCAGCAGCACCGGATAGGAACCGTCGGGCAGCGTCGACGTGTCGAGGACGATGTTCCCGGCAGCGTAGGCGTCCGAGGCAATGAGCCGGCCGTCGACGATCAACTCGACCCTCGACGGCTGCTGCAGGAAGACGACCAGCGGCGTCCCCTCGAGCAGATCGCGATCGGCGCGGGTGTCGAACTGCGTGCCGACACCGACGCCGGCGATCCTGCGCTGGCCGGTGAGGTCGATTCCCGGAGCCCAGAACAGCCCGGCCGAATAGCGCAGGTCGTGCCGGTCGACCTCGGCGACCAGGTCATCGACGATCAGGCCAAGCTTCGATGCATAGGATGAATCCGAGCGGAGGCGCGCGCCGCCCAGCGAAACGATGGTGCGATTTTGCACATTATAGCTGGGCGAGCCCGAGCTCGTTCCGGAAATCGCAAGCCCCACGCTGCTGGTCAGCGACAGGGGCCCGTTCGACGGGCGCAGGTAGGGGTCGGTCACCGGGCGCGCAATTCGAACGAGGCCCGGAGCGACGTAGAGGTCGACGCGAAGGCGGCCCTCGTCGAAGATGACGCCGGCCGTCGCCGGGGACAGCTCGCCGCAGTGACCGGCATTGCCGGGCGAGCAGACGAGGTCGGCATGGCTTGGCAGGTCACCGGCAAGAGCAGCCGCGAGCCCGGACGACGCCTCGACCTCGGGAATGAGGCCGAGCACCTTCGCGGAATCAAGGAAGCGGAGCGTTCCCGGCGCGGAAATGACCATCGCCTCGCCGACCTTGCGGCCGCCGAAATAGACATCGACCAGCATCTTGTGCGGTCGCGAAAGCTCGTCGAATCCGGCTGGGGCTCCGAGCGAGACGATGGCTGCGGAGGAGGCGGCCTGAACGTTCGTCGCTGCGAGCGCGCACGCGGCGACCGGCAGGGCCAGGCAGGCGGAGGTGCGGTGCATTGGCGCCGCTGCTCATTCAGGCCCGATAAGGAGGGTCAGCGAGCCGTTGTAGGAACCGGCCGAAGCACTCGACAGCGCGGCGGAACGAAGGATCACGACCAGGCTCGCGGACACCGCCGGGCCGCTGTTGCATGTCTGCTGGGTCGCAACCGTTGTCAGGCCCGAAAGCACGACGTTCGCCGACAGCTGCGTGCCGCTGCTCTGTCCGGCCGTCCCGTTCCATTGGACTTCGAACGGAAGCTCGTCGGCCCCCGAGCTGAGGCTGAACGTGCCGCCCGCACCGGATCCGCTTGCGCGCACATTGTACCCGTTGCTCGCGGTGTTTGCGTAAAGGCACAGGCTCTGGCTCTGGACGGCGTCGGCCGAGAGATTTGCAACGGTGCCGAACGCGACGTCGGTCAGGCCTGTGATCCTGACGTTGTTGCTCGCCGCGAAGCAGGGCGCGGCCGAGCCGAGCAGAATCCCCAAACAGCCGCCGATGAGCAGCGACACGCCGGTGCCACGCCTGGCTCCGCGGCGGCGCTTCGCTCCTGGCTCGCCCCGGCTGCCGGAGCTGGATGTCCGACCTCCGCTCACCGGCATGATCCCTATTCGGGGGCGACGACGAGGGTCAGCGTGCCGGTATAGCTTGTTGCCGCCTGCATCGACTGGAGGTCGGCTGCCGCGATCTTGACGATGAGGCTCGCCGTGCTCGCCGGTCCCGCGCTGCACGTGGCGTTGGTCGCGGTCGAGGTCAGCCCGGTCAGCGCCGTGCCCGAGGTCAGTGCGGTCCCCGAAGTCAGTCCGGAGCTTCCCGCCCATTCGACCGCATAGGGAACGGTGAGCGACGCATTGGCCAGGGTGAAGGCACCGCCGGTGCCGCTTCCGCTCGCGTTGACGTTATAGCCCCTCGTGCCGGTGTTGCTCCACACGCAGACGTTCTGCGCATTGGCCGCTGCAACGCTGGGATCCTGGTTCGTAAAGGCGACGTCCGTCAGCCCCGACAGCTGAACGCGGTTGGGAACCGACACGCTGACCGCCACCGAACCGGTCGACGTCGCACCCTGCGTCCCCTGGGTTGCCGCGTTTGCCGCCGCTCCACCGGTCAGCGCCATGATGGCCGCAGTCGCGGCCGCACCACGAAACAATGTCTTCATTGTCCTTACCCCACCTGGAACCACAAGATTGGTCCGAAACGGAGATTTATTCGCTGACTGGTTAAAATCGCGTCAATGCGGGATCATTGAACGGTCAGGGTTGAACGCTTCTTTGCCACGCCTCGCGCCGCGCGGAAGAGATGGGTCCCCGACTGACGCCGCAGTCGTACGGAGCACATTTCCTGCTGGCGCGGGTCGGACAACGGCACATTCCGACCGCCGCAGGCGCGCAAGTTCGCCCGATCCGGAGCAATGGGCAGCTATTGCTTAGGCCTGAGAGGCCGAAGAGCGGTGCATGATCCTGCTACTGGCACTCGGAGCGGCAGCCGCGGCCGCGCCTCGCGTCGCTACGGCGGCGCAGGCGACGGTCCGCGTTCTCCGGCCGGTTTCCGCATCGGAGCGGGACTGGAAGGAAGCCCGCTCGGGCCACAAACGCGAGATCCTGGTCAGGGAAGCGGACGGGAGGACGACCCGGCTGCGCCTGATCGAACACGAATAGGATGCCGGGCGCTCGGCGAAGTGCGCAGGCATCGGGTCTGCCGGACGTTCGGTTGAAGCCCCTTTCCCGCTGCCCCGGACCTGGTTGCGATGGAACCGTGAGCCCGTCAGCTCCGCCTGCCGGGAGCCGGCGGAGCAGGCGCAAAGGCGGTCGCGATCGACTCTTGCAGCTCGCAGATCGCGAGGTCGAGATGCGCTCCGATATGAGCCGGAGCGGCGGCGCGATCGAGAAGCTTGAGAGCGCACTCCATGAACGCCAGCGCTTCGCCAAGCAGATCGTCGCCGAGTTGAACCGGATCAGTCGCCATCTAGATGTCCGAGCAGTTGCGTCCCCCGTCACGCTATCTAGCATGGAGACGCCTCGCGTCTAACGGAAAATAAACCGACACGGAGCGGATCTGCGGCTCTCCTGTCCTTGTGCTGTTCGAACCTGCTCCTTCGCCTGGGTACTGAAGCCAATCGCCGGCCCGGTGCGTTGTCTGCCCTGACGGGGCTGATCCGGTCCGGTCCGGAGCGAAGCTTAGGGTCCCGACAATCGATGCGCCTCCATTCGGGGCGCGGATCCGTACTGGCGCGAGGAGGCATGCAATGAGCTGTTTTTCGAGAAGCGTTGCGCCTTCTTTCGCACTGGCTTGCCTCGTTCTTGCAGGCACGGCCGGGCCCGCTGCAGCCCGCTCCGCGGGCGACGGTGTGATGGGGCCCGTGTCGCGGGCGAGCGTCGCGATCAGCCTCTCGGTTGCACCGCGGCTCGCGGCGGATCGCCTTGCCCGCGCAACCGTGGACCGGTCCGATCCAGAGCACGGGAGCGCTGCGTTCTGCGTCTGGTCCAACACATCGATCGGAACCTACAGCGTCAGCGCGTCGGCGGTGTCGGAGCAGGGCGGGCCATCGCCCGCAGCGGCGGCTGCGCCTCATGCGATCGAATGGAGCGGCGGTCCGGCGGCATGGAGCGCGTCGCTTGGTGACGGCACCGGACTGGCCGGACTTCGCGCCCAGTCGCGCGCCGGCTGCGGCTCGGGCTCCGGGCCGGCGAACGCGCTGGTCGTGACCATGACCGAGGCCGCTTCGAGCGGGCG
>NZ_WJSQ01000153.1 GCF_009720245.1 Sphingomonas segetis
CGACTCGGCAGCGCTTCGCCTGCGTCATCACGATCCGCGGATCCACGCGCGCAATGCGCCGATGGACATCGACGCGCGCGCGGTGTTCGACGCGCTGGAGACGGCCCGGGTCGAGGCGCTCGGCGCTCGGGCAATGAGCGGCGTCCGCGAAAATCTCCGGCACCTTGCCGAAGCGCGCGTCCGCAACGATGCCATCGTCCGCGCCCGCGATGCCGAGGAAGTGCCGCTGTCGACGGCGGTCGGTTTGATCGCGCGCGAGCGGCTGATCGGCGACGCGCCCCCGGCCGCAGCGATGGAAGGTCTCAAGCTGGTCGCCGACTGGATCGAGGAGAAGGCCGCGGCCGAGCTCGATGCACTGGCACTGACGCTCGACGACCAGGTCGCATTCGCGAAGCTGTCGCGGCGGCTGCTCGAGGACCTCGACCTCGCCGCTGCCCAGGAGCCGGTCGAGGAAGAGCCGGACGAGAGCGGGGACGACGAAGAGGGAGAGGATGGCGGAGACGACGATTCCGATGAGCAGGGCGACGAGGGCCAACCCGGCGGCGGCGATACCGAGATGCGCGGCGAAGAGTCCGAGGACCAGAACGCCGACGGCGATTCGACGCAGGAAATGGAAGCGGGCGACCAGGAGTCAGCTCCCGGCGACGAACTCAGCGAAAGCATGTTCGCGGCACCCGGGCGGCGCAATTGGGAGCAGTCGCCCCCGACCGATTACAAGGCGTTCACCACCCGCTTCGACGAGATCGTCGAGGCGATTGAACTGTGCGACGAGGACGAGCTGTCCCGCCTCCGCGCCTATCTCGACCAGCAGATGGGCGGGCTTTCGAACGTGGTTACGCGGCTCGCCAACCGGCTCCAGCGGCGCCTGCTTGCCCAGCAGGCGCGGAGCTGGGACTTCGACCAGGAGGAGGGGCTGCTCGATGCGGCTCGGCTCGCGCGGGTGATCGTCAACCCGCGTCACGCGCTCTCGTTCAAGGTCGAGCGCGAGACCGAATTCCGCGACACGATCGTCTCGCTGCTGATCGACAATTCTGGCTCGATGCGCGGGCGGCCGATCGCTATCGCCGCGATCTGCGCCGACATCCTCGCGCGCACGCTGGAACGCTGCGGTGTCCAGTCCGAGATCCTCGGCTTCACGACGCGCGGCTGGAAGGGCGGCCAGAGCCGCGAGGCGTGGCTCAGCGCGGGGCGCCCGTCGAACCCGGGCCGCCTCAACGACTTGAGGCACATCGTCTACAAGCGCGCCGACGAACCTTACCGGCGCGCACGGCGCAACCTCGGCCTGATGATGCGCGAGGGACTGCTCAAGGAGAATATCGATGGCGAGGCGTTGCTCTGGGCAAACAACCGGCTGATCGCCCGGCCCGAGGAGCGGCGCATCCTGATGGTGATTTCCGACGGCGCGCCTGTCGACGATTCCACGGCAAGCGCCAACGGCGGCACCTATCTCGAGCGGCACCTGCGGCAAGTCATCGATTGGATCGAGAAACGCTCGAGCGTGGAGCTGATCGCGATCGGAATCGGCCACGACGTGACGCGCTATTACGAGCGCGCGGTGACGATCATGGACGCCGAGCAGCTCGCCGGCGCGATGGTCGACCAATTGGCGAGATTGTTTGAGACCCCCTGAAGAATGATGGGCCCGGCGCAAATACGCGCACCGGGCCCCCCTCGTTACGCGACGCGAGGGAACGCTTGTCCGTTTCCGGACTCGGCAGGGAAAAGGGGAAAACCCCGCCGAATGAACAGCTTATGCCCGATTCGGGGAAAATTGATGCTGAATGGGGAGTGCAGCCCCCGTTCAGGGAAAACAATGAGGATTCAGGAGGTTATCCTCCTCCCGCTGTGGAGGGGTGGGGGAGTCGAGCCAAGAGTAGCCTGGAAAACTGGCCACCCCTTCGCCGCATCGGGACCCCACGAAAGTATTACTTTCGGGGGAACCCTTTCGCCGCTCTTCCCCTCCCGCAAGCGGTAGGGGGAGAGTGCAATTACGCGGCAGCCGCTTCGGCGCTTTTCTTGGCGATCTCGCGCTTGAGCTTGCGGACCTTGGGCGACAGCTTGTCGTCGCTGGTTTTGAGCAGCCAGTTGTCGAGGCCGCCGACATGCTCGACGGAGCGAAGCCCGTGCGTCGACACGCGCAGCTTGACGCTCTGCCCGAGCGCATCCGAGATGAGCGTGACGTTCTGCAGGTTCGGGAGGAACGTGCGCTTCGTCTTGTTGTTGGCGTGGGAAACATTGTGTCCCACCTGCCGGCCCTTGCCGGTCAGCTCGCAAACCCGCGACATGTGATCTATCCTGATTTTTCTGGACGAGCCGCAAGGGCTCGAAGAGGGCCGCCCGTTAGACGCTTGGGTGCGCTTCGTCAACGCCGCCGGCTGCTCAAGCCGGCAACCGAACAGCAATATCTGCGTTGGGTAGCATCGTCGAACAATCGACTTGGGGCAACAGATGCGCATCCTTCTTTTCATCCTGATCGTCGCGGTGCTGGTCATTCTCGCCGCGCTCGCCACCGGCTTCCTCGACATCGATCAGATCCACGGGGCCAAGGCGCCGCAGGTCTCGGCCACTGGCAACGGGGTCACGGCGAAGGGCGGGCAGACACCGGCTTTCGACGTTCAGACCGGCTCGGTGAAGGTCGGAGCACAGGAAAAGACCGTGCAGATGCCGACACTCCAGGTGCAAAAGCCCGACGAGAACCAGGCTGCGGCCGCAAACAACAACGCGATGTGACTCGCGCGGCCGGCTCGGCTAGCCGCGCCGCAATGACCTTTCCTTTGCCTTTGCCGATGCGGCGCGCGCTGGCCCTCGCGCGCGAGGCCGCCGACGCGGGCGAGGTCCCGGTCGGCGCTGTGGTCACGAAAGGGGAAGAAGTGCTGGCCGAGACCGCGAACGCGATGCGCGGGTCGTCCGACCCGACCGCCCATGCCGAGATGGTCGCGATCCGCGCGGCGGCCGTGAAGCTTGGCACGTCGCGGCTAGACGAATGCACGCTGTGGGTGACGCTCGAGCCTTGCGCCATGTGCGCGGCGGCGATCGCGCTCGCCCGCCTGAAGGCGCTCCGCTTCGCTGCCGAGGACCCGAAGGGCGGCGGCGTCGTTCACGGCGCGCGCATCTTCACCCAGCCGACCTGCCATCACCGGCCCGACGTACTCGGCGGCATTGGCGAAGAGGAGGCGGCAGCGCTGTTGCGCGCCTTCTTCGCGGAGCGCCGTTAGCCGGTGTAGGGCAGAAGCCGGATCTCGACGCGGCGGTTGGCGGCCATCTCGCGTTCGCTCGTCTCGGGATTGTAGAGGGGCGCGGTTTCGCCGAGCCCCTTCGAGGCGATTCGCGCTTTCGCGACGCCGTGCGAGGCGAGATAGCTGGCGACCGCGGCGGCACGCTTGTCGGACAACCCTTGGTTGACCGCCGCGGTCCCGGACAGATCGGTGTGCCCGAAAACGTCGACATAGGTCTGCTTGCGCGATTTCACCTCGCGCGCGATTTCGAGCAGGGTTGCGTCGAACTCGGGCTTCACGCTCGCGCTTCCGCTGTCGAAGGTCAGGGCAGCGGGAATCCGGATGACGATGGCGCTGCCGACCTGGAGCACGTCGAGGCCGATCCCCGCCGTCTGCACGCGCAGCTCGCGGTTAAGCTCGGCCATGTAGGCCGGCGCTGCCGCAGCAGTGAGCGCCTTCGCGTTGGCCTTCTTCATCTTGGCCGCGCGGCTCTTGCGGCCGCCGATAAGGTCGCCGGAAAGGTAAGGCGCGTTGAGGCCGAGCGGCGTGAACGCGACGGGCCGGAGCACCGGGGCCGGCGGCGGCGCTGTCTGGCAGCCCGCGACAAGCGCGACGGAGCAGCCAAGAAGGATCGCTTTCAGGCTGCGGCTTAGTGGCATTTGCTGGGGCTCCTGACGACAACGGGCGAGTCAGACCGGCGTGTAGCACGGTCGGTTGCGATGGCGAATCGAGCAGCTTCTTGTGAACGCCCGCATGGCAAGGCTACATTCGCCCGTTCACGTCCATGAGCGATCACATAGCCCCCATCCCCTGGTTCGACATCGCGCTCATCCTGGCGCTGGTCGTCCTTAACGGCGTCCTCGCGCTGAGCGAGCTGGCGATCGTCTCGTCGCGCGACGCGCGGCTGAGGGCGCTCGCACGGAGCGGCAGCGCGGGCGCGAAATGCGCGCTGGACCTCGCCGCCGAGCCCGGGCGGTTCCTTTCGACGGTCCAGACCGGTATCACGTTGATCAGCATCATCAACGGTGCTTACTCCGGCGCGAGCCTGGGCGAGCCCGTCGCCGATCGGCTCCAGCTGCTCGGCCTCAGCGAAGGCAGTTCGCATACCGTGGGTTACGGCATCGTCGTCGTCCTCATCACCTTCGTTTCGCTGGTGATCGGCGAGATCGTGCCGAAGCAGATTGCACTCCGTTCGCCCGAGCCGATCGCGGCCGTCGTCGCGCGCCCGATGCGACTCCTCGCCCGGATCACCGCGCCCTTCGTCTGGCTGCTCGACCGATCGAGCGCGCTCATCTTCAAGCTGCTCGGCCTCGACCGCGAATCGAGGAACCAGGTCACGGCCGAGGAGCTCCACCTCGTCGTCGCTGAGGCGCGGACCGCCGGCGTGCTCGAGGAAAGCGAGCGCGCGATCATTTCGGGTATCGTGCGGCTCGCCGACCGGCCGGTCCGCGAAGTCATGACGCCGCGCACCGAAATCGACTGGATCGACGTGGCGTCGAGCCCGGAAGAGATCCGACAGGCGATCCTCGAAACCGCGCACACGCGCATCCCGGTGGCCGCCGGTTCGGTAGAAAATATCGTCGGCGTCATCGAGATCCGGGATGTCGTCGCCGCGCTCCTCGAAGGCCGCCCGCTCGACCTCGAGCAATTATGCCGCAAGGCGCTGGTGATCCCGGACCTGATGGACGCGATGGACGCCCTCGCCGTCCTTCGCAGCGCCGAGGTCCCGCTGGCGCTCGTCAATGACGAATATGGCCATCTCGACGGGATCGTCACGCCGGGCAGCATCCTCGCGGCGCTGGCCGGCACGTTCGCCCACGACATCGAACAGGGCGAGGAGCCGCCGCTGGTCGAACGCGAAGACGGGAGCTGGCTGGTGTCGGGCGCGGCAAGCGCCGACCTCCTCGCCGACCGCCTCGGGATCGCCTTGCCGCACGAGCGCGACTATTCGACCGTCGCCGGTTTCGCTTTGTCGGTGCTCAAGCACCTTCCAGAAACCGGCGAGAGCTTCCGCCACGACGGCTGGTCGTTCGAGATTGTCGACATGGACGGCCGCAAGATCGACAAGCTCATCGCCTCGCGGCCGAGGAAGCGCCCGGCGCAGAGCGAAACCGAGGCGGTCGGCTAATCTGGATCGTCATCCCGGCCTTGAACCGGGAGCCGCCTGCATTCTTGCGCCTCAAAGGCAAGGCCGACCCCGGATCAAGTCGGGGGTGACGAGCTAGTGCAGTCGTCGCGTTAGCTCGTCAGCTTGCCGAACCGCTGCTCGAAGCCGTCAATGTCGTTGCGGGCGAGATAGTCGGCCTGCTCGACGATCCGGTCGCGCGCGATCCTGCCGCGGAAGGCGCCGAACTGCGCATCGAGCCGCTCGACCTCATTCGCCGAAAGCCCCGCGATCTGCTCGAAATTGTAGAAACCCGCCGCATGCAGTGCGTCGGCGAACTTCGGGCCGACGCCTTTGAGCAGGCACAGGTCGTCGCTCGGGACCTTGCCTTCCAGAGCACGGTGCACCGGGGCGCGGAAGATGTCGCCCGTGACGTCGCTCGCGGCTGCCGCTGCCTCACCTGCGATCCCGCGCCCTTCGCGCGGCTTCGAATGCTGCATGTGCGGGCGGACCGGTGCGCTGTCGGTCAGCGTTACCCGTTGCTTCGGCCGCATCAGGATGAACGCCAGCACCAGCGCCACCACGATGACGATTACCCACCAATAATCGCGGATCAGATCCATTTACCCTCTCACCAGTCCCATTGCGCGTTGTAGCGGCGCCGAAGCTCCACCAGATAGGCGACGAGCAGGCCAAAAAGGAAGCCCAGCACGGCCACCCCGGCGCCTTCGGCAATCAGTGGGACGCCGCCGTCGCGCGGGGACCAGGCCGCGCTCGCGACGCCAGGGACCTGGTCGATCAGCCGGACGAGCTCGGGGCGCTGGAAATCGTCGGCGGGGCCGGAGAGGAGCACGTCGCGGGTCAGGGGCGCGCGGTGCAGATGCCCGCTGACCTCGGGGATTTGGTAATAGACCATCGTTTTGCCGATGCCGCGCTCGACCGCGGCGGCAAAGCGGTCGAGCGCGGCATCGGCA
>NZ_WJSQ01000154.1 GCF_009720245.1 Sphingomonas segetis
GGCGACTTCGACCTCGGCGCGCGCATCCTCGATCGCGCGGATCAGCCCGGCGGCCGTCTGAGCGGCTTCGCGCATGGCGACGGCCGATTGCTCCGCGGCAGCTGCGACTTCGCTGGTCTTGCCGAGCATTCCCCGCGCCGAAGCGGCGGTCGAGCGGGTGCGCTCGGTCAGCGCCTTCGATTGATCGGTGCTGGCCCGCACCAGCTCGGCGACATGGCGCTCGAATTCGCCGCTCTCGCGGCCGCGCAGGTCGGCGGCCTCGATTGCCTCGAGCAACGAAACCTGGGCGAGGATGATGTCGGTCTCGAATGTGCTGAGCCGGTAGAATGCGCCAAGGCACGCCTCGAGCTTGTCGCTGTCGCTCGAAAAGCGCTCGACAATGCCGGCGACAATCCGGGTCGCGGCCTGCGCGCGCGCCGCCATGTAGGTTGGAACGGACGTCTTCTCGCGAAAGATCTGGCGGCCGTATTCGGCGACGTTCTGGATCCAGTTGGCGTCGACCGCGCCTGTGTAATTGGCCGCGAACCGCTCGGCCCTCTCGGGTCCGAAGTGCGCCTGGATGGCGGCGACGACAATGTCGGTGGCATTCTCGCGAAGCACCCCGATGTCGCGCTCGAGCGAACCCCCGGCATTATAGGCGGCAAGCCGCGCGCTCACCTGGCCGTCCGTCAGCCGCTGCAGCTGTCCAGTGTCGCCACTCATTCGTCCGCTCTCCGTCATTGTCTGCGCATTTGCAGCCGGTCTTGCGCCGCGAATGGTTAAGACCCGGTTAGGCGCGCTCGCGGAAACTTGCGCGGTGCACGGCCGCGCCCTAAGCGGCGGGACCATGGCAAGCCCGAAATCCCGCCCGCTTTCGCCCCATCTCACGATCTGGCGCTGGGGCCCGCACATGGTCGTGTCGATCCTCCACCGTGCTACCGGAACCGCGCTGTCAGTGGCCGGCCTCGCGCTCCTCACCTGGTGGCTGATGGCGCTGGCGCAAGGGCCTGAGGCCTATGCAATCTTCGACAAAGCCGCGCGTGGCCCCGTCGGACTGATCGTGCTGGTCGGGCTCACCTGGAGCTTCTTCCAGCACCTGCTGTCGGGCATAAGGCATCTCGTCACCGACACCGGCGCCGCATTCGAGATTCGGGTCAACAAGACCTCCGCGATCCTGACCATCGTCGGATCGATCCTGCTCACCATCGTGCTGTGGGCGTGGCTGATGGGAGTGCGGCCATGAGCATCGGCGCAAGCTCGACTCCGCTCGGCAAGGTCCGCGGCCTCGGCTCCGCCCGCGAAGGCGGCGAGCACTGGCTCACGGAGCGCGTCACCAGCATCGCTTTGCTGCTTCTCGGTAGCTGGTTCGTCGCCTCGCTCCTGCTACTGCCGGGCCTCGACCCGCACACGCTCGCCGAATGGCTGAGCGCGCCGACCGGAGCGATCCCGATGGCGCTGCTGGTCGTCGTCGGCTTCAAGCATGCACTCGACGGCATGAAGGTAGTGGTCGACGACTATGTGCATGAGCCCGGCACGAATTTCGCGGTGAACACCTTCTTCCTGTTCCTCGCCGTCGCCGGCGCAGCCATCGCCCTCTACGCTCTTGCGTCGCTGGCGTTCGGAGCAAGGGCGTGAGCGCATATCAGATCGTCGACCATAGCTACGACGTCGTGGTCGTGGGCGCCGGCGGCTCGGGCCTGCGCGCCGCGATGGGCGCGGCCGAGCACGGACTGAAGACCGCCTGCGTCACCAAGGTCTTCCCAACCCGGAGCCACACCGTCGCCGCGCAAGGCGGGATCGCCGCCAGCCTCGGCAACATGGGCCCGGACCACTGGACCTGGCACATGTACGACACGGTCAAGGGCTCCGACTGGCTCGGCGACCAGGACGCGATCGAATATATGTGCCGCGAAGCGCCGGCCGCGGTCATCGAACTCGAGCATATGGGCCTGCCGTTCAGCCGCACCGCCGACGGGCGCATCTACCAGCGGGCGTTCGGCGGAATGACCCAGAACATGGGCGAAGGCCCGGCTGCACAGCGCACCTGCGCGGCCGCCGACCGCACCGGCCATGCGATGCTCCATACGCTCTATTCACAGAGCCTGAAGCACGACACCGACTTCTTCATCGAATATTTCGCGCTCGACCTGATCATGGAAAACGGCGTGTGCCGCGGCCTGGTCGCACTCAACCTCGACGACGGTTCGATACACCGGTTCCGAGCGCAGGCGGTGGTCATCGCGACCGGCGGGTACGGGCGCATCTATTTCTCCTGCACCGGCGCACATACGCAAACCGGTGACGGCAATGCGATGGTGCTCCGGGCCGGTCTCCCGCTCCAGGACATGGAGTTCGTCCAGTTCCACCCGACCGGAGTCTACGGCGTCGGCGTGCTGATCACCGAAGGCGCTCGCGGCGAGGGCGGCTATCTCACCAATGCCGAGGGCGAGCGCTTCATGGAGCGTTATGCACCACATGCGAAGGACCTCGCCAGCCGCGACGTCGTCTCGCGCGCCATGGCGATGGAAATCCGAGAGGGCCGCGGAGTTGGCGAGCACAAGGATCATATCTTCCTTCATCTCGACCATCTCGACCCCAAGATCCTGCACCAGCGGCTGCCGGGCATCACGGAGACGGCGAAAACCTTCGCTGGCGTAGATCTCACGCGCGAGCCGGTGCCGGTCGTTCCGACGGTCCACTACAACATGGGGGGAATCCCGACCAACTTCCACGGCGAAGTCGTGACTCTGAAGGACGGCATGCCGGATGCGGTGGTGCCGGGCCTGTTCGCGGTCGGCGAAGCGGCTTGCGTTTCCGTCCACGGCGCCAACCGCCTCGGCTCGAACAGCCTGATCGACCTCGTCGTGTTCGGCCGCGCCGCCGGCATCCGCCTCAACGAAGTGGTCAAGAAGGGCGCTCTTCCCGAAGCGCTGCCGAAGGATGCGGGCGAGCTTTCACTGACCCGCCTCGACAAGTACCGCTATGCCGACGGCGGCAGCCCGACCGCCGAGATCCGGCTCGAGATGCAGCGAACGATGCAGGCCGATTGCGGCGTGTTCCGCACCGACAGCACCCTCGGTGAGGGCGTCGCGAAAATCGACCAGGTGTTCGCGCGGATGGCCGACGTGAAGACCACCGACCGCAGCCTGATCTGGAACAGCGACCTCATGGAAACGCTCGAGCTCGACAACCTCCTGTCACTCGCGGTGGTGACCATGCACTGCGCCGCCAACCGCAAGGAAAGCCGCGGCGCGCACATGCAGGAAGATTACCCCGACCGCGACGACAAGAACTGGATGAGGCACACGATCTGCTGGTTCGACGGCTGGGGCGGCAAGGCTCCCGCGAACGGAGTGAAGATTGACTACCGCCCGGTCCACCAGTTCACACTCACGGATGACATTCAGACCATCCCGCCCAAGAAGCGGGTGTACTAGGCGCGACGAAGCTCCGCCGCGTAGCGCTGGGCCTTTTCCGCATAATGTGCCGCGGAGACTCGCAGCGCCTCTTTCTCCTGATCGCTGACCCGCCGCACCACGCGCGCCGGAGCACCGACGATCAGGCTGCCGCGCTCGAACCTTTTGCCTTCGGTGACCAGCGCGCCGGCGCCGACGATGCACTCGCTCTGGATCACCGCGCCGTTCAATATCCGCGCGCCCATGCCGATCAGGCAGTCGTCGGCGATCGTGCAGCCGTGGAGGATCGCCTGGTGGCCGACGGTCACGCGCGCGCCGATGGTCAGCGGGAAGCCCGGGTCGCTGTGGCCGACCGCGCCGTCCTGGAAGTTCGTCTCCGCGCCCAGGATCAGCGGCGTATTGTCGCCGCGAAGCACGGCGCCGAACCAAACGCTCGACCGAGCGCCGAGCCGGACGTCGCCGATGAGGTCGGCGGACGGCGCGGTCCACGCGCCTTCACCGAGCGCCGGTTCTACATTGCCTATCCGGTAGAGCGTCATTGGACCTCGCTCCGCGACGGGTCGTTGCTCCTGTCCTCGCTCGCGGCTCCCGCCTGAGCATCGGCCGCCGCGCCCCTGCGCAGCGGCTCGAGCGAGGGCGTCGGCCGAACGAACACCCGGAACAGCTCGGGATGCTCCTTGCGCAGCTCGTGCTCCATTTGGCCGATCAGCCGCTCCACCTCAGGGACGCGCAGCTCGTCGTCAAATTCGACGCTCAGCGTCGCGATCACCTGGTCGGGCGACAATTGCGTGGTGAGGATGCTTTCGAGGTCGCGCACGCCGGGCTGTTTGAGCGCGATCTCGCGGATTGAGCCGCTGAGCTTCGCCGACGCGCCCTCGCCGATCAGCAGCGCCTTGCTCTCGCGCGCGAGCAGCACCGCCACCGCGGCCAGCACGATCCCGATCCCGATCGAACCTGCGCCGTCGATCCAAGGCTTGCCGAGCGTCGTGCTGAGCACGGTCGCGATCGCCGCGATCACGATCCCGACCAGCGCCGCCGAGTCCTCGAACAGGACCATGAAGCTGGTCGGGTCCTTGCTCGCGCGGACCGCGGCGAAGATCGCCCTGTCGCCGCGCATGCGCTGGAACGCCGACCAGCCGAACCACCAGCTCACGCTCTCGAACACGAACGACGCCGCATAGACGATGTAGTTGATCAGCGGGTTGGTCATCGCTTCCGGGTGGCGGATGTGAATGACGCCCTCGTACATCGACACGCCCGCGCCGAGCGCGAAGATGAGCAGCGCGACGACGAACGACCAGAAATAGATTTCACGCCCGTAGCCGAGCGGGTGAGACTTGTCGGGCGGCTTCTTCGCCTGGTGGTGGCCGTAAAGCAGCAGGATCTCGTTGCCGGTGTCGACGATGGAGTGGACGGCTTCGCTGAGCATCGCCGAGCTGCCGGAGAGCGCCGCGGCGACGCCCTTGGTCACCGCGATCAGCAGATTGCCGATCAGCGCGGCGATGATCGCGGTGCGGGACGAATGCTCGACCATTCGCTGAAGAGAACCGCCACGCCGGACGATTGTTGCTGTGCCCGGCAGCGAGCTTGCGGAGCGACCGCATTGTCCGCACACTTGCGCCGGTTGGATGGAGACGGCGTGGCGCGGATCTTTCTCAGCTATGCGCGCGAAGACTCGGCCGCCGCGCAGGCGGCCGCGGCGGCACTCGAGCAGGGCGGGCACGAGGTCTGGTGGGACCATCATTTGCGCGCCGGATCGCGCTTCTCGTGGGACATCGACGCCGCGCTGAAGGGCGCTGAGGCGGTGGTGGTGCTGTGGTCGAAGGCTTCGGTCGAATCAGCCTGGGTGCAGGACGAGGCGGCGGAGGGCCTGGAAGGATCGCGGCTGGTGCCGGTCGCGCTGGACGGGACGCGGCCGCCGCTGGGGTTCCGGCAATATCATACGGTCGATGTGACGGGCGGGACCGCCGGTGCCGGTTCGTTCGAGCCGCTGGTCGCAGCGGTCGGGGCGAGATTGTCGGGCACGCCGAGTTCGCCGCCGCGACCGCGACAGACCGCGCAGGCGCAGCCGGCGATCTGCGTGCTGCCGTTCGCGAACAGGAGCGGCGATCCCGACCAGGATTATTTCGTCGAAGGGATCACCGACGATGTGATCACCGACCTTTCCAGGATTTCCGCGCTGACCGTCATCGGTCACAGGCTGGGGCGCGGCTCGGTGAGACCGGAACTGAAGCAGCTCGCGGCCGAGTTCGGCGCCAGCCACGTCGTCGAAGGGACGATCCGCAAGGCCGGCTCGCGGCTGCGCATCACCGCGCAGCTGGTCGTGGCCGCGACCGGCCGAAGCCTGTGGGCGGAGCGCTACGACCGCGAGTTCAGCGACATTTTCGACATCCAGGACGAGATCTCGAGCGCGATCGTCGAGGCGCTGCAGCTGACCCTCTTGCCCCATGAGAAAAGGGCGATCGGCGAAGGCCGCACCAGCAGCGCGGACGCTTACGACCTCTATCTCAAAGCGCGCGCGTTATGGCCTGCCGGCGCCGCCGGAGATTACCGCAAAAATGAGGAAGTCGTGCGGCTTTGCACCGAAGCGGCAGCACTCGACCCGGACTATGCCAACGCGTGGGCGCTGGCAGCGCTGGCTGGCGCCGAGTTGCGATTCTGGCAGGGGCGGCCGGTCGACGCGCTGGCTTTCGCCGCGCGGGCCGCGGCGCTCGACCCGCAGATGCCCGAGCCGCAT
>NZ_WJSQ01000155.1 GCF_009720245.1 Sphingomonas segetis
GCTCGCCGTCGGGCCCGCGCTCAGCCCGCGCCGCCGAGCCGTCGCTCCCGCGGGGGGCGTGCCGGCATGATGAAGGCGTTGGGCGCGGATATCGGCACGATCCATTTCGTCGGCATCGGCGGCATCGGAATGTCGGGAATCGCCGAAGTGATGCACCAGCTCGGCTACAAGGTGCAGGGCTCCGACGCGTCCGATTCCTATGTCGTCGAGAAGCTTCGCAAGAGCGGCATCCCGGTCAGCATCGGCCATTCGCCCGATAATCTCGGCGATGCCGCCGTGGTCGTCTGCTCAACCGCGATCAAGGACAACAACCCCGAGGTGCAGGCCGCGGCCGAGCGCCGGCTGCCGCGCGTTCGGCGCGCGGAAATGCTGGCCGAGCTGATGCGGCTGCAGAAGACGGTCGCGGTCGCCGGCACCCATGGCAAAACCACGACCACGTCGATGATCGCCGCCTTGCTCGACAGCGGCGGTCTCGATCCGACGGTGATCAACGGCGGCATCATCAACCGCTACGGCTCGAATGCGCGGCTCGGTAAAAGCGAGTGGTGGGTGATCGAGGCCGACGAGAGCGACGGCAGCTTCCTGAGGCTCGACGGGACGATCGCGGTCGTCACCAACATCGATCCCGAGCACCTCGACCATTACGGCGATTTCGACGGCGTCAAGGATGCCTATGTCGAGTTCGTCGAGAACGTGCCCTTTTACGGTCTGGCGGTGCTGTGCGTCGACCATCCCGAGGTGCAGAACATCATTGGAAGAATCCGCGACCGGAGGATCGTCACCTACGGCTTCTCCGCGCTCGCCGACGTCCGCGCCGACAATGTGATCCCCGTTCCCGGCGGCAGCCGCTTCGACGCACTCATCCTCGGCCGCGACGGCGAGCGGCGGACGATCGAGGGCGTGCACGTCCCGATCCCCGGTCGCCACAACGTCCAGAACGCGCTCGCCGCGATCGCGGTGGCGCTCGAGCTCGGCATTTCCGACGAGCAGATTATCGGCGCCTTCGAGCGGTTCGATGGCGTCAAGCGCCGCTTCACCCATGCCGGCGAAGTGGATGGCGCGATCGTCATCGACGATTATGCCCATCACCCGACCGAAATCCGGGCGACTCTGGCGGCCGCGCGCGAGGGCGTGCAGGGCCGGGTGATCGCGGTCATGCAGCCGCATCGCTACACCCGCCTGCAGTCGCTGATGGCCGACTTCGAAAATGCCTTCAACGACGCCGACGTGGTGTTCGTCGCGCCGGTCTACCCCGCCGGCGAGGAGCCGATCGAGGGCGTCGACGCGGGCGCGCTGGCGGAAGGGCTGCGCGCGCACGGGCACCGCATGGTGCGCGCGGTGGATGACCTCGACGACCTCTGCCTCGCGCTGCGCGACCTCGCCGCGGCGGGAGACATGATCATCTGCATGGGCGCCGGCGACATCACGAAGTGGGCCGGCGCGCTCGCCAGCGGAATCTGCGACGCGAGGGCGAAGAAATGAGCGGAGTTGCGCGTCTCGAGGGACAGTCCCTCCGCGTGCCCGTCCGCGGTAAGCTTACGGCGAACGCCCCGCTCGCGCCACTGGTCTGGTTCAAGAGCGGTGGCAGCGCCGAATGGCTGTTCGAGCCGAAGGACGAGGACGACCTCGTCCATTTTCTGCGCGCGCTCGACCCCGAGTTGCCGGTGATGGCGCTCGGCCTCGGCTCCAACATGATCGTCCGCGACGGCGGCGTGCCGGGGATCGTGATCCGCCTCGGCAAGCCGTTCTCGAAGATCGACCGCCTCGACGCCACGACGCTGCGGTGCGGCGGCGGTGCGAGCGGCATCCTCGTCTCGTCGACGGCGCGCGATCACGGCATCGCGGGCCTCGAGTTCCTGCGCGGCATCCCCGGGACCGTCGGCGGCTTCGTCCGGATGAACGGCGGCGCCTACGGCCGCGAGGTCAAGGATATCCTCGTCTCCGCGCGGATCGCGCTCCGCTCCGGCGAGGTCGTCGACTGGCCGCTGGATAAGCTCGGCTACACCTACCGCCACAGCAACGTGCCAGACGGCGCGGTAGTGATCGACGCCGTGTTCAGGGGCACGCCCGGCGACCGCGAAGCGATCGGCGCCGAGATGGACGCGATCGCGCGCGCCCGCGAGGAATCGCAGCCCTTGCGCAGCCGCACCGGCGGCTCGACCTTCAAGAATCCGCCCGGTCACAAGGCGTGGGCGCTGGTCGACGCGGCGGGCTGCCGGGGCCTGACGATTGGCGATGCCCAAGTCTCGGAAAAGCATTGCAATTTCCTGCTCAACCTCGGTAGCGCGACAAGCGCCGAGATCGAGGCGCTGGGCGAGGAAGTCCGCCGCCGGGTCGAGGCGAAAACCCACATCAGCCTGGAATGGGAAATCCAGCGGGTCGGAGTGAGCGAGTGACAACTTTTTTCGTCATGCCCGCGAAGGCGGGAACCCAGATTTGGTTGTTTGGCTGGGTCCCAGCTTGCGCGGGGATGACGACGTGGGGACGCGAGAATGGATAAGTCCCTCCACGTCGTCGTCCTGATGGGCGGCTGGTCATCCGAGCGCGAGGTGTCGCTGACCAGCGGCCGCGGGGTGGCGTCCGCGCTGCGCGAGCGCGGTTGGTCCAACGTCACCGAGCTCGACATGGACCGCGACGTGGCGCTGCGCCTTTCCGAATTGAAGCCCGACGTCGTGTTCAACGCGCTCCACGGCACGCCGGGAGAGGACGGCACCGTCCAGGGCATGATGGACCTGATGGGCCTCCGCTACACCCACAGCGGGCTCGAGACATCGGTCATCGCGATCGACAAGGAGCTGACCAAGATGGTGCTGGTACCGCACGGCATCCGCATGCCGGCGGGCACGATCGTCGAAAGCGAAAGCGTCTTCTCCGGGGACCCGCTGCCGCGGCCCTATGTCCTCAAGCCGGTCAACGAAGGCTCATCGGTCGGCGTCGCCATCGTCACCGCGGACGGCAATTACGGAAACCCGATCGGCCGCGACGTGCCCGGCCCGTGGAACGAGTTCGACGAGCTCCTCGCCGAGCCGTTCATCAGGGGGCGTGAGCTCACCGTCGCGGTGCTGAACGACGAGCCGCTCGCCGTAACCGAGCTCAAGATCGACAGCGGCTTTTATGATTACGAGCACAAATATACCGACGGCCGGACCGTCCACGTGTGCCCGGCCGAGGTGCCCGGCGACATCGCGCGCGCGATGATGGACATGGCGGCCAGGGCGCACCGCCTGCTCGGCTGCAAGGGCGCGTCGCGCTCCGACTTCCGCTGGGACGACCAGCAGGCCGAGGCGGGCGTCTATCTGCTCGAGGTCAACACCCAGCCCGGCATGACGCCCCTCAGCCTTGTGCCCGAGCAGGCGAAGCTCAGGGGCATCCCCTACGGCGAACTCGTCGAGCGCCTCATCGGCGAAGCTTTGGCAGATGGGGCGCTGCAATGAGCGCCGCGCACGTCCGCCGCGGCGCCTCGTCCCGCGCCAGGCCGCGCAAGAACTCCAAGGTCGCCGTGCCGAAGAAGATCGCCAGGCGCCTCCCGGTCGATCAGGCGCGCGCGAACAAGGTCGCCGGTATCGTCTTTGGCGGCTTCATGCTCGCGATCGTGGCGGTCGTGCTGGTCGCGCTCGACATTCCGGCAAAGGCCGAGCGCGCCGCCGGATCGGCGGTCGGCCGCGCCGGCTTCACCGTCAGCGGCTATCAGATCGTCGGCCTCGCCCATTTGGACCGGCGCGTCGTCGATTCCGTCGTCAACGACGAGATCCGCCGCGCCGCGGCCGACGCGGGCGCCGCCAGGGCGCCGCAGGCATTGGTTGACGCTGAGGCGATTCGCGAGCGGCTGCTGCGCTTCGGCTGGGTCAAGGACGCGCGCGTGCTGCGCCGTCTTCCCGACGCGCTCGTCATCGACATCGTCGAGCGCAAGCCCGCCGCTTTGTGGCAGAGCAAGGGGCAGCTCGCGCTGATCGATGCCGAAGGCGTCGTCCTCGACCGCGTGCCGGTCAACCAGATGCCCGACCTGCCGCTCCTCATCGGCCCCGGCGCCAACGTCCAGGAGCAGGAGCTGGCGCGGATGATGGCGGATGTGCCGACGCTCAAGCCGCAGCTCGCGTCGGCCACATGGGTCGGCGGGCGCCGCTGGGACCTGAACTTCCAGTCGGGCGAAACCGTTGCTCTTCCCGAAGGCGATGAGGCGGCACGCGTCGCTCTCGCCAAGTTCGCGAAAGCCGACCGCCAATCGGGACTGCTCGGCCGCGGCATTGTTCGGTTCGACCTGCGCGTACCCGGCAAGATGATCGTCCGGCTGCCGCATGCGCTCGATCCGATGACCCCCGCCAAGCCCCAGGCGAGCTGATGGCCCAGCCTGTCGACCGGGACCTCATCGCGGCGCTCGACATCGGCTCCTCCAAGGTGAGCGCGATGATCGCGCGCGTCGACGACGAAGGCCGCCCGACCGTGCTCGGCACCGGCCAGCGCGAGAGCCGCGGGGTCAAGCGCGGCTACATCACCGACATGGCCATGAGCGAGTTCGCGGTGCGCGAGGCGGTCGAACTCGCCGAGCGCATGTCGGGACTGACGGTCGAGGACGTGTGGGCGAGCTACGGTGCGCCGGGCCTGGTCAGCGACCTTGCCAATGTCGAGGTCGAGCTCGGCGGCCACGCGGTCGAGCAGGCCGACGTCGACCAGCTGCTTGCCGCCGGCAAGGACGCGATCGACAAGAACGGCCAGGTCGTGCTTCACGCCCATCCGGCGCTGTACACGATCGACCGGGCGCAGGGCGTGCAGCAGCCGATCGGCCTTCACGCGACCCGCCTCGGAGTCGATATTCACGTGATCGCCGCGGAGCCGTCGCCGCTCAGAAACATCGACACGGTCATTCGTCAGGCGCATCTCGGCGTGAAGGCGATCGTCGCTTCGCCAATCGCGGCGGCGCTCGCCTGCCTGAGCGACGAGGAGCGCGAGCTCGGGGTGGCGCTGGTCGAGATGGGAGCGGAAGTGACCAACGTCTCCGTTCATTACGGCGGGATGCTTGCCGGGCTTCGCTCGATCCAGCTCGGTGCCAAGGACATCACCAACGACATCGCCTGCGCTTTCGCCGTCCAGCGCCGCGACGCCGAGCGGCTCAAATGCTTCTACGGCTCGGCGATGACCAGCCCGCGCGACAATCACGAGATGATCGAGGCGACCCAGATCGGCGCGGAAGCCGGCGCCGAGCCGATGAAGATCACCCGAGCGCAGCTGATGATGGTCATCCGCCAGCGCATCGAGGAGCTGACGGGCGAGGTCGAGGCTGCGCTGAAAGGCCTCGGCTTCACCGGGCCGGTCGGGCGGCAGGTCGTGCTGACCGGCGGCGGCGCCGAATTGAAGAACGTCGCCGATTACATGCAGGGCGTGCTCGGGCGCGCCGTCCGAGTCGGGAGGCCGAAGCAGATCACCGGCCTTCCGGACGCGCATAGCGGCCCGGCTTTCTCGACGCTGGTCGGCCTCGCTTTGCTCGCCGCCAAGGGCCGCGGCGACATCCGCGACATCGGCCCGATCGCCCGTGCCCGCGTGCCCAAAGGCATGATCGGCCGCTTCATCGCCGCGATGAAGGGGGGCTATTGACCCACACCGCGCAGCGCGGGGGCACGTTGCTCGTGCTCCTCCTCGGCGCGGCGGTGTTCTTCAACTATGTCGACCGCGGTGCGATCGGGATCGCGGCACCGCTGATGACGGCCGAGCTGAAGCTCGACGCCAAAGCCTTCGGAATCGTCCTTTCGGCGTTCTTCTGGGTCTATGCGCCGGCGCAGCTGGTGGTCGGGTGGCTGGTCGACCGCTTCTCTGTGTACCGGCTGATGGCCCTTGGCGTGCTGCTGTGGGCAGCGAGCACCTTGCTGATGGGACTGGTCGGCGGGTTCGCATCCTTACTGGTGCTTCGGGTGATGCTCGGCATCGGCGAGACGGTCGCCTTCCCCGGCGCGTCGAAGATCATCACCCGCCACGTGCCGGCCGAACGGCGCGGAATGGCGAACGCCGCGCTCGCGCTCGGCCGACGGCTGTCCGATCCTCGACCCGTTGAGCAACGATCTCTACATGGCGTCGAACCGCCCGGGCGGCTTCGGCGGCCAGG
>NZ_WJSQ01000156.1 GCF_009720245.1 Sphingomonas segetis
GCGAGCGCCCGCGCGCGGCCAGAGCGCAAGCGCAGGCGCCAGCCCGAGCTCAAGCGCAAGGGGCCCCCGCGCGAAACGCGCGTCCCCGGATCGTCGCAAGAAGCGAAATCGCCCGCCGGTACTGCCTTCACGGCCGCATGCCCCCCAAAAAAGGCGTCGGCTCGGTTCCGCGCGCATTTTCGCGCGGGCGAGGGGGTGAGGTCAAGGGGTGTTGGCGAGGGGGTGTCTATTTGTGGGAGGGGATAGCTTGTTCGGCGTTGCGCGCCGACGCATTCGCTTTATCCACCGCTTATGGCCACGTTGCACGGGAAAGTTGTTGCTGGTCGGGGCGTAGGCTCCGAGCATATCTCGCGTGCGTCTGATGAACTGCGGATCATCACGGGAGAACGGCCTTACCCCGGCACGTTGAACATCTTGCTCGATCGCCCGGCGAAGCTGAGGGAAGAAGCTGGAAAGCCGTTTGATGGCGGCGAAAGGCTGCTTTGGCGTGCACGTCTGAACGGCACTCCTGTCTGGCTCTACCGCTGGCGCCACGCTCCCCTCCATGTTCTGGAGGTGGTCGCTCCGTTCTCGCTGCGTGAACGGTTCGGGATAGAATACAATTCACCAGCTGCAATTGAGCTAGATGAAGGGTGTCTAGGCCATGTACCCTGGTTTGGTTGGGCTCTCCTCTGGAAGGGTCGCGAGCGCTTCGTCTACACGAATCACCGATATCACCAACTTGTCAGCAATGTGATGCGTATGACCGGCTTTGGAATCGATCCAACCGGCGCTGCAATCAAAAAGACTCTGCGAGGCATTCTGCGGAAGACGGGACTGGACAAATCCCAGCGACCTTATCGCTTTTGCCGCGTCGACATCGACACGGACGATAGCGTGGCGAGAGAGTTCAAGCAGGTCTTCAACCTCCTCAATTATACAAAGACGAGCAATACGGACTATTCGGCTCAGAAATACCCCGCCGGCTACCATTCGATCGATCTGAACGATCAGCGACTCTCCGGGCAGCGTGATCCAAGAGCGCGCCTTGCTCAGGTACCCATCGATTTTGCAGGCAAATCCGTTCTTGATCTCGGCTCGAACCAAGGTGGAATGCTGCTGCAGCTTGCAGACCGATTGAAATGGGGCGTCGGCGTCGACTTCGACCATCGGATGGTGAATGCGGCCAATCGCATAAAATCGGCCAAGGGCGCCTCGCCGCTGAATTTCTATGTGTTCGACCTACAGAAGGAAGACCTGCAAATCATCCGCGACTTCCTACCGGAGCAGCGAGCTGACGTTTGCTTCTTACTGTCTGTCTGCATGTGGCTCACAAACTGGCGCACAGTGATCGAGTTCGCTGCTTCAATCGCAGATTCTGTACTGTTTGAGAGCAACGGAACGCCTGAGCAGCAGCGTGATCAGATCGAGTACCTCGGTAATCTCTTGCCGAATGTGACCTTCCTGTCTGGAGAATCTTCCGACGACACTGGGCAGAGTAATCGGAAATTGCTGCTCGCCCGCAGGTAACTCACGCCCGTTGGGGGCCGCGAATCAGGCGGATAAGTGGCCAAGCAATTGCCTCAGACATCCATATGCCGGCCTGAGCCGTTTTACGGCTGGTGAAGCAAGACAAGTAATACGCCAAGGTATACGCAACTACGGTAGCAACCGCGGAGCCGACACCACCGAATTTCGGGATGAGAAGAAAGTTCAGTCCGACGTTCACAGCTGCGCTCATCAGCTGGCGGCCGATGAAGAGCTTCAGCAGATCCTCGGTCACGAACCACTTCTCGACGATCATGCCCATGAACACCGCCGGACAGGCCCAAACGTGAATGGCGAGGATTGTTCCGGCAGCTCGAAATTCTTCGCCGAAGAGCCATGAGATCAGAGGACGAGCGATAAAACTGACAGTCACCGCAACGAGCATGCCAAGCCAAAAGAGGTAGCGAATGCTCTCCCGCATTCGTCGCCGGTATTTCGACGCGTCCACCGTGCGGAGCTCGACCAACCTCGGGAATACGGACGCGACGATCACGACGGGAACGACATACGAAACTTCCGATACACGCGCGGCAATCGCATAGGTGCCCACGTCAGCCATTCCCCGCATTTGGCCGAGCATGAACTGATCGATCTTCAGGTAAATGGTAGCGGCCGAAAACGAGATGATCAGCGGCCATGATTTGTTAAACAGGTATTTCGCGCGGTTTAACCTGAACGTCAGGCGCGAGCTTGGGCCGACGCTGCGCCGATATACGAATACGTAGCCGAGACACGCGATGGCCGATTGAATGGAAATGATTAGTGCGAACACCCACACCGGCGCGGCGACAGCAACGGCCGACACTCTCGCAATTGCTCCTAATGCGCTGCTCGCCGAGGCAACCATCGCGACCGCGAGAGATTCGGTTCGCGCCTCGAAGTGCAATCTAAGGCCGATTGCCACATCGAAAAGCATGCTGATCGAAATCAAAAGCACGAGGAGCCGATCACGCCCATCGTGCACGACGAGAGCGGCGATGGCGTTACCGAGAACGACGGCGAACAAAGCCGCAGCGAGCTTGGAGTAGATGACGACGCCCATCGTGTCGCTGTGGGTCTCTCGATCTCGAACAAGCTCCTGAACGACAATGCCACCGAATCCGAGGTATGAGATGGTCGACAGCAGCGCGACGAAAGCAATTGCGTAGCTCAGCGACCCGTAACTTGTCGGCCCCAGGTATCGTGCTACGAGTATGCTGACCGCGAAGTTCAGGAGCAGCGTGAGTGCGCGCTCCGTGAGTAGCCAAGCCGAGCTGGTGAGCGCCTTGCGCATGTGTGGGCCCGGTCTCGGCGGATGCACGCCATGACTCCTTCACGCTGTCGAACGAGCACCGTAGTCACTCCCCGGAAGCGCAGCTAGTCTTGCGCGGATGATCTATTCCGCGCGCCAGCTCCTGCATCCAAACGTGCGTAGAAAACTCGGAGCCTTGCGCGACAGAATTATCAGCCGCTGGTTTGCGGCACTCGCGGTAGGGCGTCTTAGGCAGCCTACGACTGCCTGCCCGCACGCCCTTCCCGGTGAGCTGATCGCGTCTTTGACTTCCTATCCCGCCCGGTTTCGTACCCTGCGCCGTACCCTGGCGTGCTTGCTAGACCAGACCGTCAAGGCAGACAGAACGATTCTCTGGATTGCTCAAGAGCACCTGAATCAACTGCCGACCGAAGTGCGCCGACTTGAAACGCGTGGTCTGGAGATTAGAGCCTGCGATGACCTGCGCTCTTACAAGAAGCTCATCCCTGCGCTGGAAGCATTCCCCAACGCCTTCATCGCGACCGCGGACGATGATGCGTATTACCCCCGCAACTGGCTTGAAGAACTCGTGAACGGAATCGACACACCACGAGTGATCACGTGCCACCGAGCGCATCGGCTAAAGCAAACTGGAAACTGCAACGTCGCACCTTACTTGGAATGGGATTTTGACGTTCAGGACGAGGCATCACGCCGCCCGTCCGCCGATCTGCTTCCAACTGGCGTCGGCGGCATCCTGTATCCGCCTCACAGCCTTGATCCGCGCATAGTCAATCGGGCGTTGTTTGAGCGCCTTGCCCCGTTTGGCGATGATCTGTGGTTTTACTGGTGCGCAAGAATGGCCGGGACGCTGCACAAAAAAGTCGGCGGCAGGATGTCGCTGGTAGTGTGGTCCGGATCGCAACAAACTGCACTATGGTCCGGCAATGAAGCGGGCGGAAATGACCGGATGATCGCTGCTCTGGAGCGAGAGTTTGGGGCTGTTCCTGTCGAGCAGTCTAACCGCGCAGTCGCGAATAGATCGATCGTCGAATAAACACCTGCCCGAGGGCCTTTACCGCAACCCTCGGCGCGAACGCTCCGCGCGCCAACGCCGCGAGATAGTAGCGGAAGCCTGTCAGATATTTTCCGGACTCGGCTGCCAGTCTCGCCACCTGCCGGCCGCGATAGGCGTGGTACGCCCGGTCGCTCAGCATTGGTCGCACACCGTCAACCCATGCTAACGCGCCGCGCCAGTCCTTCGATCGCGACAGGCGATCTCCCGTCTCGTCGTCGAGCATGACGACTGCGGATCGAGGCAGCATCTCAAACTCGGCTCCCGCAGCCGCGAGACGAATGGCGAAGTCCATGTCCTGGCTAAAAGCGATTTCCTCGTTGAAGCGGACTCTCCGTGCGAGGAGCGTCGGCAACACGATCGTGGAAGTCTGCGTGAACCCGTCCCGGCAGGCGAGATAGTCGGGAATAGGTTCACCGGGGCGTGGAGCTGTGCGCGGCCGTTGACCAACGATGCGACCGCGTCTCTCCACAAGGACGCGAGAGAAGACGACCCGATTGGTGCCGCAAACCTCAACATCGCGCTCCAACTTCTCCCGAAGCCAGCGATCGTCGCTATCGAGGAACGCGACGAACTCACCGTTCGCCTCGTCGATGCCGGTATTGCGGGCGGCACTCCCGCCGCCATTCTCGCGCCGCACATAGCGGAACCGCGGATCGCCCAGACTGTCGACCACCTCCCTCAACTGCTCGCCGTCAATCGATCCGTCGTCGACAACGATGCATTCGAAATCCGCGAACGTCTGGTCGCGCACCGACTCCAGCGTCGGGAGGACGGTCGCGGCGCGGTTGTACACCGGCACGATCACGCTGAAGCGCGGCATGGCGCATCCTAGCTCACACCATCGCCCATTCAACAAGTTGCGCGCCCTTGTCCCGCCCGGGTACGCAGCTAAGCTCGCGCCCATGGGGGGCCCGGTCGAGCATGTGTTCGTCGGCGGCGTCAAAGCCGCGACGCTATCGCGCGCGGAGTTCACCCGGCTGATCGTCGAGGATTGCCTCGAGCGCAGGGCCGCCGGGAAGACCGCCCCGCCGGCTTTGCTGTTCGATTCCAACGGCCACGGCATTTCGATGGCCGCGCGTGATCCCGCCTACGCCGGGGCGCTCAAGGCGGCCGATGCCGTCCACGCCGACGGCGGCTGGATCGTGCTCGCCTCCCGCCTCGTCGCGGGCGCTTCCATCCCCGATCGTTCGGCGACCACGGACATGATTCACGACCTCGCCGCCGCCGGGCTCGGGCACGAACTGTCGCACTTCCTGCTCGGCGCGACCGAGGAGGTGAACGCTGGCTGCGCCGAGCGGCTTCGCCAGCTCTACCCCGGCATCCACATCGCCGGGCGGCATCACGGTTACTTCACAGCCGACGAAGAAGCGTCGGTCATCGCGGCAATTGGTGCCGTTGCTCCCGACCTGCTGTGGATCGGCCTCGGCAAGCCGCGCGAGCAGCTCTTCGCGGTGCGCCACCGCGATGCGCTGCGCGCGTCCTGGGCGATCACCTGCGGCGGCGGCTTCAATTATGTGACGGGCCACTACCGGCGCGCGCCGCGCTGGATGCAGCGCTCGCACCTCGAATGGCTGTTCAGGGCGGTGACGACGCCGAAGCTGCTGTGGCGCTACGCGACGACCTCGCCCCACGCGATCTGGCTCGCCGCGACGCGGATCGACCGGCGCCGCGTTCCTCCGCCCCCCACTGCGAAGCAATGATGGCCGCGCAGGCGAAGAAGATAGACTGCGGCAGGGCATAATAAAGCGAGGCGTCGTAGAGCGACAGGATGGCGATCGCGGTCATCGCCATGAAGGCGGGGACGAGCGCGCCGCCCTCGCGCCGCGCCGTCGGGATCGCGCGAGCCGCAAAAGCGATTGCAAGGACTGCGGCGCACAGCAACCCGACGAGACCCCACGACAGCGCGAACTGGAGGAAGACGTCGTGCGGCTGCGCGAGGTTGGCGGTCGGCGCGACCGTGCTCATCTGCCCCTCGCCATGGCCGAACACGGGCCGCTTCTCGATCGCGTGGATGACGTTCTTCCAGATCGTGGTCCGCCCGGTCGTCACGTCGCCGCTGGTGGTTTGCTGCACCGCGTGGGTCAGCCCCATCATGGTGCTCGGCGCCGCCGGGGCGATCCACACGACCGCGACCGCCGCCGCCATGCCGGCGAGCGCCGCGCCCCAGGCGCGGACCGCGCGGAATGCGGGGAAGAGGACGATGCCGACGGCCAGCGAT
>NZ_WJSQ01000157.1 GCF_009720245.1 Sphingomonas segetis
CCGTGACGCCGCTCGCGAGCGTACCGGTGTGCAGCGTGTCGCCGGCGCGCAGCGCAATGTCGTCGCGGGCGCTGATGTCGCCGGTGGTGATCGTCCCGCCGGCGGCGATCGCGACGTCCGTCCCGCTCAGCGAGCCACCCGCGGTGACGTCGCCGTCGGCGGCGAAGTCGAGGTCGCCGCTCGCGGTGGCGACGGTCGCGACTACGATGTCGGTGCTCGAGCGCAATTTCACGCCGGTCCCGGCGCTCAGCATGCCGCCGCTGAGGATGCCGCCGGCGCCTTGCTTGGTGAGCGTGATCGATCCGCCCGCCGTGCCGTTCGCGATGGTTAGAGGACCGGCGGTGGCGATGACCGTCAGGTCGCTGTCCGCGCCGTTGGCGGTCACTGTCGGAAGGTTCACCTCCGCGGCCTGGACGAAGAGGTCGTGCCCGGTGAGCGTCTGCCCGAGCAACACATCGGCAGCGCCGGCCGAGTCGAGCGGTCCCGTGCCGCCCACGGTAACGCCGCTCGTCAGAAGGCCGACGTCGAGCGTGCCGCCGGCGCGCAGCGCGATGTCGTCGCGCGCGCTGATGTCGCCGGTGTTGATGTCGCCGCCCGCGCTGATGGCGACATCGGTAGCTTCGAGCGAGCTGTCGACCGTGACGTCGCCGGCCGCGCCGAAGTCGAGGTCTCCGGCCGTGGTTGTGACCGTGCCTGCCTCAATGTCGGTCGCCGACCTCAATTTCACACCTGTGCCCGCGGTCAGCGTCGCGGCGGTCAGGATTCCGGTCGTGCCTTCCTTGGTCAGCGTGATCGTGCCTCCGGCCGTTCCATTGTCGATGTTGAGGTCGCCGGTCGTCGCAATGACGGTGAGGTCGCTGTCGGTGCCGTTCGCGGTCACCTGCGGCAGGTTCACCTCCGCCGCCTGAACGAACAGGTCGTGTCCGGTGAGAGTCTGCCCCAGCAGAGCGTCGGCCGAGCCGTCCTGGTCGACCGGTCCCTGCCCGCCGACCGTGACTCCGCTGGCCAGGATTCCGACGTCGAGCGTTCCGCCGGCGCGCAGCGCGAGGTCGTCGCGCGCGCTGACGTCGCCGTCGACCGTAATGTTGCCGCCCGCGTCCATCGCAACATCGATCGCGCTCGCAGCGCCGTCGATCGTGATGTTGCCGCCGGCGAAGAAATCGAGATCGTCGCGGCTCGAGGTGACCGGCTTGCGCAGGCGAATGTCGGAACCCGTGCCGTTCGCGCGGATCACGTTCACCGCGATCGCGCTTCCGTCGACATCGACGTCGTGACCGGTGAGGTCGACCCCCGGAAGGAGATCGTCCGCCGCCCCGTCCACATCCACGGGGCCATTCGCGCCGATTGTCGCGCCGCTGATGAGGGTGCCGGTCGTGACGGTCCCAGGCGCGCGGATCGCAATGTCGTCGCGTGCCGTAACCGTGCCCCCAGTGATCGACCCGCCCGCGCTCAGCGCGACGTCTGCCCCGGAAATGGAGCCGGCGAAAGTACCGCTGGAATCGAGGATATCGCTACCGGCCCTCAGGATGGCGTCGCCAACGGCTGAGACGGAGCCGGTATTGTCAATGTCGTTTCCGGCGTCGAGCAGCGCCACGCCGCCGACATCGATCACGCCCGAATTGGTGATGTTGTTGCTTGCAATCAGCTGCGCATTGCCGCGCGCGGTGATCGTGCCGCTGTTGATGATGTTGATGATCGGAAGGAGTTCGCCTCCTTCGCCCGTCGTAGCCGTGGAAACAAAGACGTTGTCGGCTGTGATTTTCCCACTGTTGGTGACGTCGCCGAAGCTTGCGAAGAGGTGTGCGTCGCCCTGCGCGCTGATCGTCCCGGCGTTCGTCACATGGACGTTCGATGCCAACGCGAAATCGGAGGCAAACACGTTTGCGAATGGAAACAGGGCGCTGAGAGTTACGTCGCCACCGGCAGTGATCGCTCCGTTGTTCGCGATTCCAACGTCCACAAGGAGGTCGACGGAAGATGCCGAGAAGTTGGAGATGTCGACAACTGCAAAGATTGACGCGTCGCCGCCCGAACTGAGCGTTCCACTGTTGGTTACCCGCAAGGCCGGTGCGGCTTGAATGGTCTCTGCAGAAAATCCTTCGAGATCGATCTGCCCGCTAAGCCATGCGGAACCGCTTGCCGCGGTTGCCGAAACTGTTCCGCTGTTCGTGATCTGAAGGTTGGGATCTGTGTTGATCTTGGCTGCGTCAAAGCTGCTGAGACTCATGAAGGCACTGATCCACGCCGCGCTTCCTGCCCTGACGGTTCCACCGTTGGCTATCTCGAAGTCCGGAGTCACGCCAACGCTCGTGGCTGTGAAATCGGAAAGGTCCACATCTCCACGAATCCAAGCTACATCGTCCGCCGCGATCGTTCCGCTGTTTGTGATCTGCAGGGTCGGCGAGGCCTTGATGTCCGCTGCTACAGAGCTGCCGGCGCTCAATCCGGCAAAGCTGGACATTCCGACGAATCCGCTCACCCATGCAGCGCTGCCCGATGCATCGATCGTTCCGCTGTTCGTGATCTGAAGGTCGGCACCCACGTCGATGTGGGACGCGTCGAAATTGTCGACTTGGATCACCCCGCTCAGCCATGCGTCGCTGCCCGCAGCAATGTCTCCGCTGTTCGTGATGTTGAGATTGGTTGCCATGCCTATGGTCGTGGCAGAAAAGGCGGACGCGGAAATGGCTCCGCTTAGCCACGCGGCGCCGCCTGCGTCGATCGACCCGCTGTTGGTGATGTCCACATTCACCGTTGCAGCGATGTCGGTCGCGATGTTTTCGGACGAAGTGAACTCGGAAAGGTCAACCATCCCCTGAAGGAAGACGTCGCCGTCTGCGTCGATGCTCGAGCTGTTGGCGACGTTCACATCGGCGTCCACGTCGATGTGGCTTGCCGCGATGCCCGAGATGTCGATCCATCCGCTGAGCTCCACATCGCCTCCGGCGGTGATGGGTCCGTCGTTGATCACCCGAACGCTCGGGCTCAGGGTGGCGGTGTCCGTTGAAATGCCGGAAATGTCGATTGACCCACTGAGGGTTACATCGCCGCCCGCGTTGATCGTGCCGCTGTTGGTGACCTGCACGTCGGGCGAGCTTGCGAGCGCCGGAGCCAGCGCGGCCAGGAAAATCGTGCTGCCGCTGCCGCTCGTGCCGCCGGTGACCTGGACTTGGCCGACGAGGGTCACATCGTTGCCGGCATTGATCGTGCCACTGTTGGTGATGTGCACCGGCGATGCGGCCGCGCTGTCGCTCGCAAACGCCAAACCGGACAAAGTCACGTCAGCGCCTGCCGTGATTGTGCCGGCATTGGTGATGTCCGAATGCGCGCGCGCCAGCACATCACCGCCCGCAGTGATCTTGCCATTGTTCTCGACGAAGCGCGGCCGATAGCGGACTCCGCCGCTGATCGCGCCCGCCAAAACTACGTCTCCCGTAGCGCTGAGATTGCCGTCGTTCCTGATACCGCCCGGTGACTCGGCGACTTCATCGCTTTCCGTTCGCGCAGCGATGTTGAGAACGATGTCGCCGCCTGTACTTCTTGTGGCGGTGATGGAGCCCGAGTCGGTGATGGACAGCAGGGCATTTTCGGCACTGTCCGAAGTTTCCATGAAGGCGGTGACGTCTTGACCGGAAACCGACCCGCCGATGGTGATCGCATCATCGCGCGGTGTGGGCCGGTAGATACGAAAGCTGATCCGGCTGCCGGGATCGGCAGGGACTCTGATCTGGTTGCCGGCCACGAGCCCCACACCGCTCGCCGCGGTGATCGAACCGCCGGCTTGCACGTCGACGAAAGCGCCGAGAAGCGTCAATGGTCCGGAGCTCGTATCGACCTGCGCGCCATCCTGAACGGTGACTCCAGTCGTCACAACGTCGAGACTGTCGCCAAAGAAATAATAGAGATTTGGATCCGTTGGTTCGAGCGTGTCGAGCACTCCTCCCGCGAGGAAATCGTCGTCATCCACGTCGAGCGTGCTCGCGACCAGCGACCCCACGTCCACGCTGGCGCCATTGCCGAAGATGATCCCGGCCGGGTTGATCAGGAAAACCTCGATCCAGGGATCGGACGTCAATCCCCCGTTGATGTCCGACTGGCTGATGATGCCCGTGGACGGATCGCCGACGACCCTGTTCAGGACCGCCTGAACAGTGTTCGGGCCATCGAAATCGACCGTGTACCCCTGGCCGACATCGAAGCTTTCCCAGTTGATGGCGGTTCGCGGTGCAGTGAGGCCGACTGTCATGGTGTGGCCGTCGCCGGACGTGGTTACGCTGCCCGCCGAAGGATTCACCGGGAGGTTCTGCGCCGCGGCCCCGGCGGGGAGCGCCAGCGATGCGGCAACCGCCGTCGAAAGGAGGAGCTGGAACCGGATGCTGGACGCGGAGACCATGGTCGAACTCTCCTACTCGCGAATACTACCTCACAGGTGAGAACAGCCCCGTCAGGGACAGAAGGAACCGGGCGGGCGGCTTGGGGCCGGTGGGGAACGGGCGATCGAGCGGCTTGGCGTAGGTCGCCTCGACCAGGAAATAAGGTGCGATCACGGCGCGGACGCCAGCGCCCACCGAGGCGATGCTGCGCCCATGCTCGGTGCTGAAGCGGTCGAGGTTCCACACCCACACATTGTCGTAGAAACCGAACAGCTGGACGCTCGTCCGCGGCTTCTGAAGCACTTGCGCGCGAATTTCCGGACGCAGCGCGATGGCGCGGTCGGCAGTAACGGCGCCCGGATCGTAACCGCGGCCGATCGTGTAATTGCCGACCGAATATTCCTCGAAATTGAGGAGCGGGTGGTTAGCCCATTGCGCAGCGGCATCGAGGGCAACGCTGAACACCGACGGCAGCTGCGCGACTGCGCCCCCTTCGGCGCGCACGACGAACGCCTGGGGGTCGCCCTCGGTGCGAGACGCGAGAATGCTGTAGCGGTCCGACGCACCGAAAATGCCAAGACCCTTGCGCAGCTCGAGCGCGCCGTGGAGCGAATAGAGATCGCCGCCGTTCAGCAGCGGCTCGCGGAACCCGGCTTCCGCACGCAGGAAGGCGACGCGCAGCTTGTCGTCGGTGATCAGCCCGAAGCTGGAGTGGGTGCGCTGCTGCAGCAGATCGAGCCCGCCGCGGAGATTCAGCGACGTGCGGCGCGCACGCATCACAGGCGCGGTGACATAGGCCCGCGCGATCAGCGAGTTGGAGCGCAGGTCGAGGATGTCGTTGGGGTCGATGTCGTGCAGGTCGGGGCGCGACCAGGCGTAAGCGAAGTCGGCGCCAAGCCCGAGCCCGCTGTTGCCGAGCCCCATCTGATGGCCGACCTGCACGACCTGCTGCTCGTCGAGATCGGTCGTCGTCGAGCCGGCGAGGTAGGTGAGGTCCTGCGCGCCGGTCAGCCCGTAAATCTCGCCCCGTCCGTAAACCGTGTAGCGTCCGAGCGCCTTCGATCCGAAATTGTTGACGTTGGCGAGGATCTTGAACGGCTGGTAGTAGACGCTGAGTTCGCCGATCAGCTCGCCCGGCTTCGTGCGTGCCGGAGCGAGCGTGAGCCGCACTTCGACGCCCGGAATGTCGCTCGCGAGAAGCAGGATGCGCTCGGCTTCATACTGGTTGAACGGGTCGAGCGCCTTGAGCTGCTCGGCGCGCGCGGCAAGCTCGGCCCGGAACGGCGGCGCGTCGCCGCGCATGTGCACGTCGACCAGATGGCCGGTGACGACCTCCAGCCGCAGATGCCCGGTCTCGATCCGCTGCGGCGGGATCTGGACCGCGGCGATATAGCCCTGGCTGCGCAGCCGGGCGGTGGCATCGTCGCGAATGTCGCAGACCACTGCGATCGGGCGCTCGCCCGCCGGCGGCTGGACGCCGGCAAGGAGGTTGCGGATGACCGGCGCGAGCTCGGCGCCGTCGGGGCCGGTGAAATCGACCGCCGTGATGTTCGCGCGCACGTCGGAATCGCGCAGCGGGCATGGCTCGGTCCTGAGCGCATCGCCGGCCTCGACCCGCGCACCAGAAAAGGTCCGGCACCTCGGCGTTGAACCCATAAACCGGCAGCCGGTCCGGCGCGA
>NZ_WJSQ01000158.1 GCF_009720245.1 Sphingomonas segetis
CAGCCAGCGATACGGCGATCGCGGCGACCGCCGCGAACTCAATCGCCCTGCCGCGCAAGCGGCTGCGGTCCTCCGGGCGCGGATGCCTGCGGCGCTCGCCGGGCGCTGCGGTGAGCTGGAGCGAGGGCGATTGGCCCAGCGTCATGATCTCTTCGACCGGCAACGGCTCTTCGGTCTTGAGCCCTACGCGGCCGCCGTCGCGCCACATCACACGCGCCACGATCAAATGATCGCCCCGCCGTACCTCGACCTGAGTGCCTTCGGGGATCGGCCGACCCGTGTGAATCATCAGCCCGCGCGACGAAATGTTGAGGATGCAGGTGTCGCTCCATGAGGCGCCGTGCCGAAGTCTTGCGGGAACGACCACACGCCGGCGCAGCTCCCGGGGTTTTCGGCCTTGTGCGGTTCTGCCGGACATCGGCCCACTCCTGGGCTCCCGGCGCTGTGCGACCTCTAAAGCATTGCCCCGAAACGGAGATGATTGCTGCGGTGGCGGTGCGCCCCGCGACGCGCTAGCGGCGGCGCATGCAAAGCTCGCCAATTGCCGCGGCCGACGCCGCATCCGCCGCATTCCCGTCATGGTCCGCGCTCGGGCCAAATGCCCGCCGCTCACTGCTGAACCGCGCTGCCGGAGCGCTGGAAGCGCGCGCCGATGCGTTCGTCGAAGTGATGACGAGCGAGCTTCGCGCGTCGGAGCCGTGGGCGCGCTTCAACGTCAAGCTCGGCGCCGAAATGGTGCGGGAAGCCGCGGCAATCACCACGCAGATCGCCGGCGAAGTGATCCCGTCGGACAAGCCGGGCCTCCTCTCGCTCGCGCTTCGCGAACCGGTCGGCGTGATCCTCGGCATTGCTCCATGGAACGCGCCGGTGATCCTCGGCTGCCGCGCGATCGCGACGCCGCTCGCCTGCGGAAATACGGTGATCCTCAAGGCTTCGGAGCGCTGCCCGCGCACCCACGGACTGATCGTCGAAGCCTTCGCCGCAGCCGGATTTCCCGAAGGCGCGGTAAAGCTGGTCACCAACGAGCCGGCGCATGCAGCCGATGTCGTCGGCGCGCTGATCGACCATCCCGCCGTGCGGCGGATCAATTTCACCGGCTCGACCGCCGTCGGGCGAATCGTCGCCAGGCGCGCGGCCGAGCATCTCAAGCCCGTGCTTCTCGAGCTCGGCGGGAAGGCGCCGCTGATCGTGCTGGAAGATGCCGACTTGGACGAAACGGTCAAGGCCGCCGCCTTCGGTGCGTTCATGAACGCCGGCCAGATCTGCATGTCGACCGAGCGGATCATCGTCGTCGAGGCGATTGCCGACGAGTTCGCCCGGCGCCTCGCGGAGAAGGCCGGCGCGATGCCTGCTCCCGCCGTCGGCGCCCAGGTTGACGATGCCGCCAAAGCGAGCGTCGGCGATCTGATCGACGATGCACTTTCGCACGGTGCCCGCGCGATCGCCTCCAGGGCTGCAACCGTGCTCGACGGGATCACGCCGGCCATGCGGCTATACCGCGACGAAAGCTTCGGCCCCGTGGTCGGAATCGTCCGGGTCGCGAACGAGGAGGAAGCGGTGCGCGTGGCCAACGACAGCGAGTTCGGCCTCGCCGCGGCGGTCTTCACCCGCGATGCCGCGCGGGGCCTCCGGATTGCCCGCAAGATCCGGTCGGGCATCTGCCACGTGAACGGCCCAACCGTCTTCGATGAGCCGCAGATGCCGTTCGGGGGCGTGGGCTCGTCCGGCTATGGCCGCTTCGGCGGCAAGGCCGGGATCGAGGCATTCACCGAACTCAGGTGGATCACCATCGCCGGCGAGCCGGGGCACTATCCGATCTAGAGGCTCCAGTAGCCTATGTCGGCCCGAAGGCTCGACGGATCGAGCAGGGAGCGAACATCGGCGACCACCCCCTTTTCAGCAACCATCTCGCTCATCTGCGCGTGGAGCGGACGGTACTCGTCATGGCCGACCGCGTAGATCAGCGCTGCAAGGTCGCTGAACCCGTCGAGGCCGGACAGCTCCACGCCATATTCGCGGCGCACTGCACCCGCGTCGGCGCGCGCATCGTGGACCAACGGCTCGATCCCGAACTCGCGCAGCTCGCGGTAGGTGTCGATCACCTTCGAGTTGCGGATGTCGGGCACATTCTCCTTGAAGGTGAACCCAAGAATCCCGACCCGCGCGCCGCTGATCGGCCGGCCGCTTGCGGCGATCAGCTTGACCACGCGCTGCGCGAGATAGGCGCCCATGCCGTCGTTCACGCGCCGACCCGACAGGATCACCTCGGGCTGATAGCCGAGCTGCTCGGCCTTGGCGGTGAGGTAATAAGGGTCGACGCCGATGCAGTGGCCGCCGACCAGCCCCGGATGAAACTTGAGGAAGTTCCACTTGGTGCCCGCGGCGTCGAGCACGTCGCGCGTGCGGATCCCTAGCAGGTGGCAGATTTTCGCGACCTCGTTCATCAACGCGATATTGAGGTCGCGCTGCGTGTTCTCGATGACCTTGGCGGCCTCGGCGACCCTGATCGACGGCGCACGATGGACTCCCGCCTCGACAACCGAACCGTAGAGATCGGCGAGCCTGTCGAGCGTTCCTGAATCATCGCCCGCCACCACCTTGACGATCTTGTCGATCGGATGCGCCTTGTCACCGGGGTTGATACGCTCGGGGCTGTAGCCGAGCCTGAAATCGACGCCGGCCTTCAAGCCCGATGCCCGCTCCAGTGCGGGGCCGCAAATCTCCTCCGTCACGCCCGGGTAAACCGTGCTTTCGAACACGACGACGGAGCCCATCGACAGCGCCGGGCCGACGATATCGCAGGCGTTGAGCATTGCGGCGAAGTCCGGCCGGTTCGCCTCGTCGATCGGCGTCGGAACGGTGACGATGAAAATCTCATGCCCGCGAAGCGCAACGGGATCGTCGGTGATCGCAATGTCGGCGGCGCCCAGCTCCTCCGGCGACACTTCATTCGTCGAATCCACACTTTCGCGCAGCGCCGCGACCCGCTCGGCGCTGATGTCAAAGCCCGTGACCTCGTGCTTGCGCGCGAGCGCAACCGCGAGGGGCAGCCCGACATAGCCGAGACCGACGACAGCGACTTTCACCTTGGCGACACCCTCCGTTGCGCCACTGAGTAGAGGCGAGGCTCGCGCGCTGCAATTCGCAGCGGCGAACAAGGCTCCGTAACATTACCTATTCCGCGCTCCCGCCGGACGCACGTACGAATGACGCACCCTTCCGGCGAGACCCCCTCACACCCCCAGCCCGTCTCGCCGGAAGGCTCATCCCCGAACCCGCATGAGTTGACGGAAGCATCGCCGATGGCGACAGCAAGACCGCAGTTCGCAACGAGGTGGCAAGTGAAGGTGCTGTTCTACGGCCGGCTTGCAGAAGCGATCGCTCCGGAGCTCGAGGTTGACGCCCGGCCGGGCTGCTCGGTTGCCGAGCTGCGGACCATGCTCGCCGCCGAGCACCCGGAGGCCGGACCAGTGCTACGAAGCAAGCGTGTGCGCACGTGTGTCGGTCACGCCTTCGTCCCCGACGATTATCGGCTCGCAACTGCCGACACCGTGGAATTCCTGTCTCCGGTGTCCGGCGGATGAGCATCGTCGCGCACCTCGAACAAGCTTCGCTGCGCCCGGAGCAGGAACTTGCCGCCCTGGTCGCGCAGGCGAGCGGAGACGGCGCCGTGGTGAGCTTCGTCGGGCTCGCCCGGGCGGAGTCGAAAAGCGGCGGCCCGGTCGAACGACTGATCCTGGAGCACCACTCCATCCTGACGCAGCAATCGCTCAACGAGATCGCCGTCGCCGCCGGCGAGCGCTTCGACGTCAGCCACGTGCGCGTCGTCCACCGCTGCGGCGAAATCGCGCCGGGTGAGCCGATCGTCTTCGCAGGCGCCGCGGCGCGGCACCGCCGTGCCGCCTTCGATGCCGCCGATTACCTGATGGACAGGCTCAAGACCGAGGCGGTGTTCTGGAAGCGCGAGGTGGGCGAAGCCGGGTCGGCGTGGATCGAGCCGACCGCCGCGGACCATGCCGACCGCGAGCGCTGGAGCTGAGTGATGGCGGGAATCGACGAGGCACTGATCTTCTATCCGCTGAGAATCGCGGTGCTCACCGTCTCGGACTCGCGCGACGCGGACAGCGACAAGTCCGGCGCGCTCCTGGCCGAGCGCCTGACTGCTGCCGGTCACGAGCTCGCGGGCAAGGCGATCGTGCGCGACGAGGTCGATGCAATCCGCTCGCAGGTCCGCGCCTGGGCCGACGACGAGCACATTGACGTAATCCTGTCCACCGGCGGCACCGGCTTCGCCCCGCGCGATGTCACGCCCGAGGCCGTCAAGCCGCTGTTCCGCAGGGAAATGGACGGCTTCTCGATCCTGTTTCACCAGGCAAGCTTCGGCACCGTCGGCTTCTCCACGCTGCAGTCGCGCGCCTTCGCGGGGCAGATCGGCGATGCCTTCGTTTTCTGCCTGCCCGGCTCGACGGGCGCCTGCCGCGACGGGTGGGACCTCGTGCTGAAGCACGAGCTGGACAGCCGCTACCGGCCCTGCTCGCTCGCTGGTCAGGTGCCGCGCCTCAGGGAGCTTTGCGCGTGACCGGCCTGACGCATGTCGACGAGAGCGGCCGTGCACGCATGGTCGACGTGTCCGGCAAAGCAGTTGCCGCGCGCACGGCCACCGCGCGCGGGCATCTCACCTGCAAGCCGGAGACGCTGGACCAGGTCCGTTCCGGAACGGCCCCCAAAGGTCCGGTGATCCACACCGCGGAGCTCGCGGCTATCATGGCCGCCAAGCGGACGGCCGAGCTGATTCCGCTGTGCCACCCCCTGCCGTTGACCAAGGTCGAGGTGCGGATCGAGATCGACGACCGGCTGCCTGGTTTCGCGGTGGTTGCGGAGGCTCGTACGAACGCGGTCACGGGTGTCGAAATGGAAGCGCTCACCGCTATATCCGTCGCCTGCTTGACCATGTTCGACATGCTCAAGGCGATCGACCGCACGATGTCGATCGGCGGAATCGAGGTCGTCTCGAAGAGCGGCGGCAAGTCGGGGGACTGGCAGCGCGGATGATCAGCTTCGAGGAGGCGCTCGAACTCGTCCGCTCGGTCGCTGAGCCGCTCGGATGCGAAATGGTCGGGGTCGGCGATGCAGCCGGCCGGGTGCTCGCCCGTCCCGTTGTCGCTGCAATCGATGCGCCGCGCGCGGACGTTTCGGCGATGGACGGCTACGCCGTGCGCGAGAGCGACCTTGGAGAATTTCCGGTGTCGCTCGAGGTCGTCGGCGAGTCGTTCGCCGGTGCGGGCTGGAGCGGTTCGGTGGCGCCGGGGACATGCGCGCGCATTTTCACCGGGGCACCCGTTCCGGCGGGGGCCGACCGCGTCGTCATCCAGGAGAATGTCCGCCGCGACGGCGCCGTCGCGATGATCGACGCGGACCCCGGCGCTGGCCGGCACATCCGGCGCCATGGTTCGGACTTCCGGGCGGGTGAGGAACTGTTGGCGGCGGGCACGCTGCTTGGCCCGCGTGCAATCGTTGCCGCAGCGGCAGCCGACCGCGCCACGATCGAGGTCTGCCGCCGGCCGCGAGTCCAGATCCTCAGCACCGGAGACGAGCTCGCGGACCCCGGAACCGCGCGCGAGCGGACCGACGCCATTCCGGAAAGCGTTTCGCTCGGCATTGCGGCGCTCGCGGAGCAATGGGGCGCGGAGTGCACCGGCAGGATGTGCCTTCGCGACGATCTCGCCGCCATGCGAAAGGCCGCCGAGGCCTCGCTCGAGAACGCCGATGTCGTGGTGGTGACCGGCGGGGCATCGGTCGGCGAGAAGGATTTCGCCAAAGCGATGTTCGAGCCGCGAGGGCTCGACTTCCTCTTCTCGAAAGTCTCGATCAAACCGGGCAAGCCGGTCTGGCTCGGACGCGTGGGCAGCAAGCTCATCATGGGCCTGCCCGGCAATCCGACCTCGGCGCTGGTCAGCGCGCGGCTGCTGCTCGCGCCGCTGCTCGCCGGGCTCGTGGGGCTGGCGACCGG
>NZ_WJSQ01000159.1 GCF_009720245.1 Sphingomonas segetis
CGTCGGTGCCGGCGATCACGCCGCCGAGCGCCGCGCCTGCGATCCCACCCGCGACAGCGCCGGCCGCGGGGTCGCCGCAGCGATAGCCGTAGCCGTTGTAGCCATAACCCGGAGCGCCATAGCCGTTGTAGCCATAAGCCGGATAGCCGTGGCCATAAGCCGAAGCGCCATAGCCGTAATTGTACGCCGGATAGCCGTAACCGTACGCCGGATAACCATAGCCGTACGGGGCGCCGTAACCATAGCCGCCGTAATTGCCGCCGTAGCCCGGGTAGCCATATCCGATCGAGATCACCGTTCGCGACCGCGGATAAGCATATCCGTACGAATAGCGCGGATAATAGCCGTAGTTGCGGTAGCTGTAGTTGCGATGGTGGTGTCGGCTGTAATCGCGGTCCTGACTGTACGAATGGCGATCCCGGTCCCCGTGATGGTGCCGGTCGCGCGCACTGGCGGCACTCGGCAGAGCAATGACGGCGGTGGAGATCGCGAGAGCAAGCAGCTTCTGCATCGAAATACTCCTCGATCTGGAAACGCATCGGCTGCAGTGGAGCGCAGACCGACTCAGGATCGTTGGTGCGCTTCGGTTCCTGTCCCACAAATGAACAATGTTGCGTCGGCTCAACGACTGACCGCGTAATCGAGACCGATGTCCACCGCCGGCGCGGATTGCGTGATGCGCCCCACCGAGATGAAGTCGATGCCCGTCTCGGCTAGGAAGCGGATCGTTTCGAGGGTCACACCGCCCGATGCTTCGAGTGGCACGCGGCCGCCGACGAGGCGCACGGCTTCGCGCAGCTTGGCCGGGTCCATATTGTCGAGCAGCAGTCGGTCGGCGCCCGCGTCGAGCGCAAGCTGAATCTGGTCGATGCGGTCGACCTCGACCTGGACCAGGAGACCCGTATTGGCTGCCCTTGCGCGCCGCACCGCCTCGGCGACGCCGCCGCACACCGCGACATGATTGTCCTTAATGAGCACGCCGTCATCGAGCCGCATCCGGTGATTGTGGGCGCCGCCCATGCGTGCCGCATATTTGTCGAGCTCGCGCAGCCCGGGAATGGTCTTGCGCGTGTCGAGCAGCACCGCGCCGGTACCCTCGATCGCATCGACATAGCGGCGGGTCAGGGTGGCGATCCCCGAGAGGTGCTGGAGCGTGTTGAGCGCCGAGCGCTCGGCGGCGAGCATCGCACGGGCATTGCCGGCAAGGCGCATCAGCGCCGTGCGGTGCTCCGCGCGTTCGCCGTCGTCGACCAGCAACTCGAGCTCGATGTCCGGATCGAGGGCTCGGAAGAAGGCCGCCGCGACCTCGAGTCCCGCGACCACGATCGCTTGCCGGCAATTCATCTCAGCCGTGAAGCGTGCATCCGCCGCGACCGTCGCGTTGGATGTCACGTCTCCCCCGCTGCCGAGATCTTCTGCAAGGACTTGCCGAACGAAACCGTCGACATCCAAACCTTGGGGAAGCGCCATCCGGCGGCTCTAGTCGCCGGACGCCTGTGCCGACAAGCTCAGTGAGCGGGCTCCGGCTTCGACGCAACGCGCCAGCGTCCCTCTGCCCAGCTGTAACGCTCCGCATCGAGCGGCACGAAGTGACCGTTTTTCCACGCGTTGACGGTAATTGTCACGGAGGCGTCGCCGACGTCGATGGCGTTGAAGCTCTGCTGCTGGTCGCGGATGCGGGTCGAGGTTGCCGTGCCTGCCTGCACGACCAGCGCGCCGCCGGCGCGCGTCACCAGGTCACTCGCGCTGTGGCTCGACGCATGATGGTTGTGGCCGGCAAGGAGCATGTCGACGCCGGCATCCTGGACGGCGTCGAGGGCGAGCTCCTGCCGCCCAATGGCCGGCGTGATTTGGTCACCGACCGGAAGCGCGAACAACGGGTGGTGGGTGACGAGGATTCGAAAGCTGTCGGTGGGCGTGCGCGCGAACGTGTCGCGGATGAACGCGACCTGGTCCTGGTTGATGCGCCCATCCTTGAAGGTTAGCGATCGCGCGGTGTTGATCCCCAGCACGGCAATGCCGGGCAGCTCGACGAACGGGCACAGGTTGTCGTCGATGAAGCGCCGGTAGCGCGCCAGCGGCGAAAGGAACCGGCGGAGCACGTCGTAGAGCGGCACGTCATGGTTGCCGGGTACCCCGAGCACTTCGTGCCCGGAATGCTGCATCCGCTCGAGGAACTGGCAGGCTTCACGGAACTGTTCGGTCCGCGCGCGCTGGGTGAAGTCGCCGCTGATCACAACCAGATTCGGCTCGAGCTCGTCGACACGGGTCTCGACCGCACTGACCAGTCGCTCGTCGTGAGCACCGAAGTGCAGGTCCGACAGGTGGACGAGGCGAGCCATGGGCGGAGAACGCGCCTCCGCCCTTATCGGTTCAGCTCAGTTTGTCGGGAAGCCGCGCCGCTTCAGGAGCGCCGAGACGTCCGGATCGCGGCCGCGGAACTGCCGGTAGGCGTCCGCGCGGTCGGTCTCGTTCCCGGTCGACAGCAGGACCTTCTTGAAGCGCACCGCGGTCGCCTTGTCCCAGACGTCTCCGGTCTCCTCGAACGCCGCCCAGGTGTCGGCGTCCATCGTTTCCGACCACAGATAAGAGTAATAGCCGGCCGAGTAGGCATCCGACGAGAAGAGGTGATTGAACTGCGGCAGGCGGTGCCGCATCACGATCTCCTTCGGCATGCCGATGTCGGCCAGTGCCTTCTTCTCGAATGCGTCCGGGTCCGCGACGCCCTTCGGGTCCATGTGCATCTTCATGTCAACGATCGCCGAGGAAAGATATTCGACCGTGGCGAAGCCCTGATTGAACGTCTGCGCTTTCTGGATCTTGTCGACGAGCGCCTGCGGCATCGGTTGACCCGTCTTGTAGTGCTTGGCGAAGCGGTTGAGCACCTCTGGGGTCAGCAACCAGTTCTCGTTCACCTGGCTCGGATACTCGACGAAGTCGCGCTGCGAGCCGCCGAGGCTCGGGTATTTCACGTTCGACAGGAAATAGTGGGTCGCGTGTCCGAACTCGTGGAACAAGGTTTCCGCATCGTCGAGGCTGATGAGCACCGGCTCGCCCGCGCCCGGTTTCACGAAATTGTTGTTGTTCGACCCGAGCACGATGTCGTCACCGAGCAGGCTGGCGCGGCTCCGATAGGTTGTCGCCCAGGCTCCCGAGCGCTTGCCCTCCGCGGCGAAATCGTCGCGGTAGAAGACACCGAGCTGCTTGCCGGTCGCGCGGTCCGTCACAGAGTAGACGCGGATGTCGTCCTTCCACGTCGGGACGGTGCCGGTGATCTCTTTGAAGTCGAGGCCGTACAGCTCGCCCGCCGCCCAGTATGAGGCGTCGATGATGTTATCGAGCGAGAAATAGGGTTTGATCTCGTCCTGGCTGAGATCGTAGCGGTCCTTGCGGACCTTCTCCTGGTAATAGCGATAGTCCCACGGCTCGATCGTGATCTTGTGGCCGAGCTTGTCCGCGAGCGCCTGCTGGTCGGCGACCTCCTCCTTCACTCGCGCAACGGCGGCGGGCCAGACGCGGTTCATCAGATCCAGCGCCTGAGCCGGCGTCTTCGCCATGGTATCCTGCATCCGCCACTCGGCGTGGTTCGCGAAGCCGAGGAGCTTCGCGCGGTCGGCACGCAGCTTGACGATTTTTGCGATGGTTGCGTTGGTATCGCTCGCCCCGCCATTGTCGCCGCGGTTGACGAACGCGCGCCAGACCTTCTCGCGCAACGCGCGGTCGTCGGCGAAGGTGAGCACCGGATCGACCGCCGAGCGTGTGTTCTTGATCGCATAGGTACCGGCCGGCTTGCCTTGCGCCTTCGCCGCGGCGGCGAGCGCGGCCTTCACGTCGACAGGCACGCCGTTCAGCTGCGCCTCGCTCGCACGGATGTACGTGCTCTCGTCGGCGAGCACCTTCTCGGAGAAGGTCGCGAACAGCTCTGCCAGCTGCTGGTTCATGGCCGACAGCTGCTGCTTCTGCGCTTGCTTCAGGTTCGCGCCGCGGCGGACGAAGCTTTCATAGGTACGCGTCAGCAGCCGATCCTGCGTCGCGTCGAGGCCCAGCGACGCCTTGTTGTCGTGCAACGTCTTGATGCGCTGGAAGAGCTTCGGATTGAGGATGATTTCGTCGCTCGCGGCGGAGAGCCGGGGCGACCATTCCTTGTCGAGCGCCTGATAGGGCGGCGTTGCCATGTTGCTGGTCATCACGCCGAAAACCGACAGGACACGATCAAGCCGCTGGCCGGTTTTCTCGAGCGCCTCGATCGTGTTGACGAACGTGGGCGGCGCCGGGTTGTTGGCGACGGCCAGAACCTCGCGGCGCTGCTCGTCGATTCCGAACTGGATCGCCTCGGGAAAGAGCTCCGGCTTCACCTTGTCGAACGGCGGAACGCCGCCGTACGGGCCCGCCCATTCCGCAAGCAGGACATTGTTCGGAACCGCGGCCTGCGCCAACGTCGCGGATGACTGCGCGAACGCGGGAGTTCCAAAACCCCCGGCAAGCGCCACTGCAGCGCTGCCAGCCAACAAAATTCGAATCATCTGGATCCCACCCTCGTTGGAAAACGTCGCCGGGTCCGTAGCAGAGCGCGACCCGACGCAAAGCGGACGTTCTACCAACGGCCGTTACGTGCCCGCGAGTGAATGACCGGTGACCGCGCGGGGGTCAAAAGTTCAGGAACAGCAAGAGCTTGACGTCAACACCGAAACCTTCGGCGCGCTTCTGCTCGATGAAGTTCGGGATCTCCGCGCGCGGGACGAGGTGGACGTTGATGTCTTCGTTCTCGTCGCCGCCACCCACGCCGATGCGGCGCACGCCGTGGGCACGCACCAGAGTGAAGCTTTCGGCGAGCATTCCGGGCGAGGCATAAAATTCGCCGAGCCGTTCCACCCGATCGGCGGTGAATCCGGTCTCCTCCTCCAGCTCCTTGATCGCGGTGCTCTCCGGCGTCGCGTCCGGATCCACGTCCCCGACGAGGCCGGCGGGCAGCTCCACGCAGCGGCAGTCGGGCGGCACCCGCGGCTGATCGATCAGGATCATCTTTCCGTCATATTCGGCGAGGATCACGACAGCGTTGATGTCGTTGGCGCGGCTCGCATATTCCCATTTGCCGCGCCTCAGCACGCGCACATATTCGCCCGCCCACATAACTTCCGGCGGAGGCAAATCGTCGAGCTTCATAGTTCGATGAGCTCGTCGGGAATCTCGTTCGCATCGGCGGCCGAACGCGGGAAATGCTGGGAAAGCACCACGCCGACCTGCTCGACGGCGGCGACGATGCCGTCGCCGATCCGGCCGGCCTTAACGTCCGTCAGAAGGGCAGCCATGGCCTCGCCCCATGTATGTTCGTCGGTCACCTTGAGGATCGCTTCGTCGGCGATGATCTCGGCGCGGCGCTCCGCGAGCGACAGATAGATCAGGATCCCCGTCCGGCCGGTCGTTCGCCGCGCCGCCGCAGCCTGGAAGATCGCGAGCGCGCGGCGCCGGACGCGGCGGTGCTTGGTCGCCGCCGGGGTCAGCAACAGCCGAAGCGGCATCCATTTTAGGATCAGCAAGGCCACGGTGAACTTGAGCGCCGCGAATACCATCAGGAGCGTCAGCAGCTGACTCTGCGTGGGATCGGCCTGCCAGCCGCCGAAGAGGGCGTCATACCACCAGACGAGCGCGGTCGGCCGCCACGCCGCCCAGGCCAGCACGGCGAACAGCGGAACCAGCGCCCAATGCAGCGCTACGTCGTGATACGGGTCGCTGAGCGGCGTCGCCACGACGACAATCTCGCCGCTGCTGTCGGCCTCCGCCGCAGTGACCGCCGCGGAGACTTTGCGGTGATCCTCTTCCGTGAGCTGCTTCACCACGACCCGGATGCCCCGCCGCCGCCGCCGGACCCGCCGCCGAAGCCGCCGAAGCCGCCACCGCCGCCGAAGCCACC
>NZ_WJSQ01000016.1 GCF_009720245.1 Sphingomonas segetis
CCCGGCGCGGGCGCCGGCGCCGAATGAGAAGGACTGGTGCAGCCGCCGAATGCGAGCGCGGCGGCGAGAAGGACGTGACGCAAACGCATCGGCGCGCGCTACCCGCTCCCGACTGCCTCGGCAATGTTGGCGAACCCGGCGCGCTTCACGCGCTCCGCCAGGCCCGCCGCGATGCGCCGTGCGATCCCCGGCCCTTCGTAGACCATCGCCGAATAGAGCTGCACGAGGCTTGCCCCGGCGCGGATGCGCTCCCACGCGTCGTCGGCATCAGCGATTCCGCCGACGCCGATCAGCGGCATTTCACCGCCCGACGCAGCCCGGAACTCCCGCAACGCTTTCAGTGCGAGCGGCTTCAGCGGAGCGCCCGAGAGGCCTCCGATTTGATCGCGATGTCTCGATTGGAGCCTGGGCCGGGACACGGTCGAGTTGGCGACGATGACGGCGTCGATGTGATGCTCCAATGCGACGCGCACGATCTGATCCGGCTCGCGTTCGCCGAGGTCCGGAGCAACCTTCAAAAAAATCGGAGGCCCATTGGGGTCGCGCGCCTCGCCGATTGCGGACAGCAGCCCTCTCAGCGCCCCTTCGTCCTGCAACTGCCGAAGGCCCGGCGTATTGGGCGAGCTGATGTTGATCGTCAGATAGTCCGCGACTGGGCTCATCGCCCGCACTCCCGCTACATAGTCGCCGATCCGGTCGGCGCTGTCCTTGTTCGCGCCGATATTCACACCCACGATCCCGTTGCCCCGCCGCCGCTCGAGCCGGTCGAGCGCCGCCGCCTGACCCTGATTGTTGAACCCCATGCGGTTGATCACCGCGCGGTCGTCCTCGAGCCGGAACAGACGCGGCGTCGGATTGCCCGCCTGTGCTCGCGGCGTCAGCGTCCCAACCTCGACGAAGCCGAATCCGAATTTGAGCATCGGCCCAAACACTTCGGCGTCCTTGTCGAACCCCGCCGCGAGGCCCACGGGGTTGGGAATGCGCAGCCCGGCAACCTTCGTCTGCAGAATCGGTGTCCAGTCGGGCTCCGCCGTGAAGCCGGTGACGCTGCGCAATTTGAGCGCCGAGATTGTCGCACGATGCGCGCTCTCGGCATCGAGTTTGAATATCAGTGGGCGCAGGAGCGAATAGAGCGACACGGCGCTCGTCTGTCATTGCGACCCTTGCGAAGGCAAGGGGCAGCAGTGCAGGGAAATCGGAGGCACGAAGGACAAATAATGCACGCAGGGTTCGCGCACTCTCTTCGCGGCGTCCATTCTTCGTCGTGCCTTCGCATGAAATAACTCCCTTCTTCCAGAGTTGAGTTTCGCTCCGCAACGCACTAAATCGGAGCGGAATGGTCCGAATTTCGTTGAACCCGCTGTGCGCCTGAGCCACCTCGCCGATTATGCGGTCGTGCTGATGACGGCCGCCGCTCGCCGCCCAGCGGGCGCGCGCCTCAGCGCGACCGAGCTTTCGGGCGAAACCGGCGTGCCGCTTCCCACCACGCAGAAGCTCATGGGTCAGCTCGCCGCATCGGGCCTGCTGACAAGCGCGCGCGGCGCTGGCGGCGGGTTCGCGCTGGCAAAGGCCGCGACGGAAATCAGCCTCGCCGACATCGTCGAGGCAGTCGAGGGGCCGATTGCGATGACGGTGTGCTCGGAAGGCCGCAGCGACTGCGCGCTCGACGCGCACTGCCGGGTAAAGCCGCACATGGGCGTGGTCGGTGACGCGGTGCGCGGGGCATTGGGCGCGGTGAGCCTAGAGCAGCTCAGTACCCCGGCGAAGGCCGAGGTCCAGCCCGGACAAGGATACGCCTGGGCTCCTGCCTCCGCAGGAGCACAACCAGCATGAACGAGGTCCTCAAGAACCGCGAGCTTCGCGACAAGATCGCGCAGGATTACGAGTGGGGCTTCGTCTCGGACGTCGAGCAGGACTTCGCGCCCAAGGGCCTGTCCGAAGATACGGTCCGCTTCATCTCGGCCAAGAAGAGCGAGCCCGAGTGGATGCTCGACTGGCGGCTCAAGGGCTACCGCGCCTGGCTCGAGATGGAGGAAGTGAGCTGGGCCAAGCTCGACATCCCGCCGATCGACTATCAGGACGCTTATTACTACGCCGCGCCCAAGGAGCGGCCCAAGCTCGCCTCGCTCGACGAGCTCGATCCGGAGATCCGCCGCACCTACGAGAAGCTCGGGATTCCGATCGAGGAGCAGAAGGTGCTCGCCGGCGTCGAAGGCGCGGCGAAGGTCGCGGTCGACGCGGTGTTCGACAGCGTTTCGGTTGCCACTACGTTCCGCAAGGAGCTCGCCGCCGCCGGGGTCATCTTCCTCTCTATCTCCGAAGCGATCCGCGAGCATCCCGGGCTGGTGAAGAAATATCTCGGCAGCGTGGTGCCGCAGCGCGACAATTATTTCGCCTGCTTGAACAGCGCGGTCTTCTCCGACGGCACTTTCGTTTACGTGCCCGAGGGCGTCCGTTGCCCGATGGAGCTCAGCACCTATTTCCGAATCAATGCCGAGAACACCGGCCAGTTCGAGCGCACCCTGATCGTCGCCGACAAGGGCAGCTACGTCTCCTACCTCGAAGGCTGCACCGCGCCGATGCGCGACGAGAACCAGCTGCACGCCGCCGTGGTCGAGATCTTCGCGCACGAGGACGCCGAGGTGAAATACTCGACCGTCCAGAACTGGTACCCGGGCGACGCCGAAGGCAAGGGCGGCATCTTCAACTTCGTCACCAAGCGCGCACTCTGCTCGGGCGACCGCTCGAAAGTCAGCTGGACCCAGGTCGAAACCGGAAGCGCGATCACCTGGAAATATCCGAGCTGCATCCTCAAGGGCGACGGCAGCGTCGGCGAATTCTATTCGGTCGCGGTCACTAATAATTTCCAGCAGGCCGACACCGGCACGAAGATGATCCACATCGGCGCCAACACGCGTTCGACTATCGTCTCGAAAGGCATCAGCTCGGGCAAGTCGAACAACACATACCGCGGCCTCGTTCGCGTACTCCCGCGCGCGGAGAACGTGCGCAACTTTACCCAGTGCGATTCCCTGCTGCTCGGCAGCGACTGCGGCGCACACACCGTGCCCTACATCGAGGTCAAAAACCCGACCGCGACCATCGAGCATGAAGCGACCACGTCGAAGATCAGCGAGGACCAGCTCTTCTACGCGATGAGCCGCGGGCTCGACCAGGAAGCCGCGGTCGCGCTGATCGTCAACGGCTTCGCCCGCGAAGTGCTGAAGCAGCTGCCGATGGAGTTTGCGGTCGAGGCGCAGAAGCTGCTGGGGATCAGTTTGGAGGGTTCTGTCGGATGATGCCGCTATTGTTTCTCGCCGCGGCGTCGGCCGATCTCGATGCGCTCGACCAGGCGGTGGCGAGGTGCGACCGGACCTCCGTGAACCCGATGTTCGCGGGCGAGGCGGCGCGGCGGAGCCAGTTCCTGCTCGACGCCTATCGGGAGCAGGCGGCGATCGTCGCCGACCGGCTGTCGCTCTCCGACCAGCGGCGGGCGCTGCGCGAAGCGGCGGACCTGAAGGCCGCCGAGCGCAAGGACAGCGAGAAGCAGCTCGACCTCCTTCAGGCCGCGCTCGACGATCGGCAGAAGGCCCTCAACGACCAGCGCATGCTCGAGGGCATCCGCGAGGACGCGATGGATTCGATGCGCCACTATTTCCTTCTCAACTGCCCGGCCGGCAGCGGCCACGACAAGGCACGCTGATGCTCGACATTTCGAACCTCCACGCGACCGTCGCGGACAAGCCGATCCTGAACGGCGTGACCCTGCACGTGCCCGCGGGCGAGGTGCACGCTATCATGGGCCCGAACGGTTCGGGAAAGTCGACGCTCGCTTATGCGCTCGCCGGACGACCTGGGTATGCGGTGACGGAGGGGTCGGCGACGTTCACCCCCACCCGTCATCCCCGCGAAAGCGGGGACCCAGCCGAACAAGAAAGACTGGGTTCCCGCTTTCGCGGGAATGACGAAGGGTTGGATCTCCTCGCGCTCGACCCGCACGAACGCGCCGCGGCGGGCCTGTTCCTCGGCTTCCAATACCCGGTCGAAATCCCCGGCGTGTCCTACCTCCAGTTCCTGCGCGAAAGCCTCAATTCGCAGCGCCGGTCGCGCGGCGAACCCGACCTGTCCGGCGCCGAATTCATCAAGCTCGCGCGAGAGCAGGCGAAGCTGCTCGGCATGGACGCCGAGATGCTCAAGCGCCCGGTCAACGTCGGCTTTTCGGGCGGCGAGAAGAAGCGCGCCGAGATGGTCCAGATGGGCATCATGAACCCGACGTTCGCGATCCTCGACGAGACCGACAGCGGGCTCGACATCGACGCGCTCAGGGCCGTCGGCGCGGGCATCAACCGCATCATGCGCGCGCCCGGCAAGGGCGTGCTCCTGATCACCCATTACCAGCGTCTGCTCGACTATGTGGAGCCGGACCGGGTTCACGTGCTCTCGCACGGCAAGATCGTTCGCTCCGGCGGGCCGGAGCTGGCCCACGAGCTCGAGCGCGAAGGCTATGCGGAGGCGGCGGCGTGACCGCACCCTTCCCCACCCGCCGCGAGGAGGACTGGCGCTACGCCGACTTCGACGCGCTCAGACCCGTCTGGGAGCAATTCGCCGAACTGGTGACGATCACTGTCGGCGCCGGTGAGAGCCTCGAGGAAATCTGGCTGCCGATTGCCGAGGACGTGCAGCTGCGCCGCGTGCAACTCGCGCTCGGTGCGGGTGCCAGGGCTGGCATCTTCGCGCTCAATGCTGCGCCGGTGTACGGCCGGATCGAGCTCGAGGTCAGCCTCGAGGAAGGTGCCGAATTCGATCTCTACGCCGCCAACATCGGCACCGGCCTCTCGACCAACGAGGTGGTCACTAACGTGAAGCATCTCGAGCCCAACGGCCGCTCGCGCCAGACGGTGCGCTCGGTGCTGAACGGCAAGGCCGTCGGATCGTACCTCGGCAAGGTCGAGGTCGCGCACGGCGCACAGCACACGGACGGCGAGCAGTCGGTCAAGGCGATGCTGCTCGACCGCGGCGCGACGGCCAACTGCAAGCCCGAGCTCGAAATCTATGCCGACGACGTCAAATGCGCGCACGGCGCGACCGTCGGCGAGCTCGATCCGCTGCAGCTCTTCTACGCCGAGAGCCGCGGCATGGACCCGGCGACCGCGCGAGCACTGCTGCTCGAAGGCTTCATCATGGGCCTGTGGGACACCGCGAGCGAGCCGCAAGCGATTTGCGAGGCCGCGCGTGAAGCGCTGCGGAGAGTCGTGTGAACGCCCCCACGCGAATCAATTCGGCGTTAAGCGTCCGCGACCAGTTCCCGGCGATAGCCGGCTGGCATTATCTCGACAGCGCGGCGACGGCGCAGAAGCCCCAGGCGGTGATCGACGCGATCACCCAAGCCTATGCGCGTGATTACGCCACCGTGCACCGCGGCGTGTACGAGCGCTCTGCGACGATGACCGACGCTTACGAGGCGTCGCGCGCCGCCGGCGCGAAGCTCATCGGGGGCCAGCCCAACGAGCTGGTGTTCACCCGCGGCGCCACCGAGGCGATCAACCTCGTCGCGCACACGCTTCCGAAGGATGGCCGAAACCGCATCCTGCTGTCGCAGCTGGAGCATCACAGCAACATAGTGCCGTGGCAGCTCGCCGGCTACGAAATCGACGCGGTTCCGCTGACGCCCGACGGACAGATCGACCTCGACGCGGCCCATGCGATGCTCACGGAGCGGCACCGCGTCGTCGCCTTCGCGCACATTTCGAACGTGCTCGGCTCGATCCTCGATGCGAAGCGCGCGGCCGCGATCGCCCATTCGAAAGGCGCGCTGCTACTACTCGACGGCTGCCAGGCGGTTCCGCGTCTGTCCGTCGACGTCGCGGCGATCGGTGCCGACTTCTACGCTTTCTCCGCGCACAAGCTCTACGGGCCGACGGGCATCGGTTGCCTGTGGGGCCGATCCGAGCTGCTCGCCTCGATGCCCCCGTGGCAGGGCGGCGGGGCGATGATCGACAAGGTGGCGTTCGACGCATCGACCTTTCTCGACCCACCCGCGCGGTTCGAGGCCGGCACCCCGCACATCGTCGGCGCGGTCGGGCTGCATGCCGCGGTCAACTGGGTCGAGCAGCTGTCCCTCGATGCCATCCACGCGCACGAGTGCGCGCTCGTCGCCGAAGCCCGCGACGCGCTCCGCGCCATCCCCGGAGTCACGATCTACGGCCCCGAGGACAGCGCCGGGATCGTCAGCTTCAACGTCGATGGGGTGCATCCGCACGACACCGCCACCATATTGGACGATGGGGGCGTCGCGGTCCGCGCCGGCCACCATTGCGCTCAGCCGCTGATGCGATGGCTGGGCGTCGAGGCGACCGCGCGGGCGAGCTTCGCGGCGCACAGCGACAGCTCGGACATCGCGGAGCTGGTCAAGGGCATCGGACAGGTCAGACGGATTTTCGCCAAGTGAGCTTTTGAGAATGAACGAGGAGCGCAAGATCGAGACGCATGAAGTCGACGCGGTGGCGCCGCCGCCGCGGGCGCGCGTGCCTGAGAGCGTCGCCCGCAAGCGCGACTATCTCACCGGCTTCCTTTCCGGCGAACCGAAGGAAGAGGCGCAAGGCGGTCCCGGAAGCGACCTGCAGGCCGCCGTCGTCGACGTATTGAAGTCGATTTACGACCCGGAAATTCCAGTCGACATCTACGAACTCGGGCTGATTTACGACGTGACGATTACCGAGGATGGCGATGCCCACATCAAGATGACCCTGACGACGCCGCACTGCCCGGTTGCCGAGTCGATGCCCGGCGAAGTCGAGATGCGGGTGTTGTCTGTCCCCGGCATTCGCGACGCCGTCGTGGACCTCGTGTGGGATCCGCCGTGGAACCCGTCGAAGATGAGCGACGAGGCGCGGCTCGAACTGGGAATGCTATGAACAAGGAAACGAAGCTCCGCGCCCGCCCCGCGGCAATCACCCTGGCGCCGGCGGCCGAGGCGCGCATCACCGAGCTGATGGGCCGCGCCCCCGAAGGCGCAATCGGCGTCAAGCTCTCGACCCCCCGGCGCGGCTGCTCCGGCCTGGCTTATTCGGTCGACTATGTAACCCAAGAGCAGCCGTTCGATGAGAAGATCGAGACGCCCGGCGGCGCCTTCTACGTCGATGGCGCCTCGGTGCTCTACCTGATCGGCTCGGTCATGGACTGGCGCGAGGACGATTTCGCCGCTGGCTTCGTGTTCGAAAATCCCAACGCGAAGGGCGCCTGCGGCTGCGGCGAAAGCTTCACGGTCTGATCATTCACGCCCGCCAAGCTCGGGCTCTTGCACTTCACCATCGAGGCCGAGAGTGGTATTTCGGCGGCCGCACAGGAGGTGAGCCATGCAAGTCCCTGCGATCCTGGCGGCATTGGCGGTCACATTCACGGGGACCGGCCCGGCGCCCGTACTCACTCCCCAACAAAAGGCGGCGATGGACCGGATGATGAAGGAATGCCGGCCGACCAGCCCCTATGTCGCCGAAAAGAGCGGCGTGTTCAGGGACCAACGCCTCCAGCCGCGCAAGCTGACCGAGCTTCCGCCCGCGACCACCTACATGGCGGTGTTCCGGCACATCGGCGCCTGCGAGGCCCCTCTGACGATGAGCGACTATCGCAATCCGCCGCGCTAGATCTCAAAGCTCAGTTCAGGCGACGGAGCCCTGGAGCCCCGCCGCCTGCGCCCTCCCCAAACCAGGATTACCAGCCGAGGCTGAAGCGGACTGCCGCGCCGACATCGTCGGGCGAGTTGGCGATGTGGCCCGGATCGCGCCGGTAGAAGAGATTGCCGCCGAGCCACGCGTTGCCGTCGAGCCAGGTGCGGCCGTAGCTGATCTCGCTGTCGATCTCGCGCCCGCTCGGGCGGAGCGACATGTGGCTCAGCGAACTGGTCGCGGTGCCCGTCGCATAATCGTAAGACGTCGGCAGCATCAGCGAGAAGCCTCCATGCTCGACACGCAGCGGCTGGGCGATCCTGAAGCCGAATCGGTCGTTGCTTCCGAGCACCCCCGCCTTCGCCACGTCGAAGCCATAAGCGCCCGTCTGGAACCTGCCGCCGTTGAAGTCGGTCCAGCCGCGCCGCGCGCTCAAAGTCGCGTTCCAGCCGCCGCCGAAGTCCCGCCGCGCCTCCGTATCCAGGAACAGCGAGTTCGCGCCGCCGCCTCCCAGCACGTCGCTCATGCGCCCGCCAAGCAGGCTCCGCTTCTCGTCGAGACGGCTGAGTCCGAGCTGAAGCCGGGTCGGGCCGAAACGGCGATCGACCGCGATGCTCGACCAGCGGTAGGGCGAACCCGTGGCGTCGGTCTTGATCTCCTGCCACACCTTGCCGCTCTCGCCGGACACCGTGACGCCGGTGCCGCCGAACTCGTGGCGGATCGCGAGGCTGCCGTTGCGCTCGGCAAGGAAGCCGGGGTTGCCGCCGATGTCCTTGGCGATGAGGAACGCGCCCTGCGAGACGCCGCTGAGCCGGCGCTCCATCGCCTTGGCGCCATCTGCGAAACCGAATGCGACCGCCGTCTTCTTGTCGAGCCGAGCGACCGCCGAGCCGGCGATGAGCCGCGACTTGCGCAGATCCTCGGGCCCGACATTCATGCGCTCGAGCTCGAAGCCCTGCGCGAGGTCGTGCCGCTGGCGGACCGTCATGGCGATGCTGAGCGGGCCGGCCTGGCCGCCCGCCACCTGCACGTCGTTCTGCAGCGAACGCGAAAGCGGGTGATCGATCTCCGCCCGACGGAGCGTCTTGGCGAGGTTGAGCACATAGGCGCGGTCGTATCCGTCGAGGATGATCGCGCCGAGCGACTGCCCGCTCGCCGCATCTCCGGCGACCGGCGGCAAGTCGCCGTTGCTCCCGGTGACGGGGGTCTGGCTGTCGGCCATCGCGGTCTGGCCTTGCGGCTGGAACGCGCGTTCGATGTTGAGCGCGCCGTGCCCGTAAATGTTGTCGACGCCGGCGGCTCCGAGGTCGTCGGCGCTGCTGAACAGGATCTCTACGATCTGGTTGCCGGTGAGGTTCGGGAAGGCCTGCGCCATCAGCGCCACGGCGCCGCTGATCGTCGGCGCGGAGAAGCTCGTCCCCGACCAGCGGAACAGCGTACCGGTCTGGTCCGGTGCGCGGTTATCGACGCCGACGGCCATCAGGTAGGAGGCCGCGCCGCTTCCGGCTTTGTCGGAGAAATCCGCGATCTGCCGGGTGCTGTCGATCGCGCCCGCGATGATGACCAAGCCAGGGAATTCCCGGGACGGCGTCAGCGCGAATGGGTCGGGGTTCGGGGTACCATCGTTGCCGGCGGAAATTACGATCACGATGCCCGCGTTCACCGCCCGCTGCATGGCCGACAACAGGGTGAAGCTGGGATCCGAGCCGCCAAGCGACAGGTTGATGACCTTGGCGCCGGCGAGTCGCGCGGCGTCGATTCCTTCGGCGATCGCCGGATCGAAGAAACTGCAGCCGTCCTCACTCGCGCAGCTGCCTGGCTCGTCTGCGCGCTGGCTGACGATCGTCGCGTCGAAGGCGATGCCCAAGGTGTCGTTGTTGTTGCGCGCGGCGGCCGCGACGGCTGCGACCGCCGTTCCGTGCCCGCCTTCATCGCTGATGCCGCGGGTGCCGGCGACATCCCCGCTGCGAGAATCGATCCTGCCGGTGAATTCGGTGAGTGCCGGATTGATGCCGCTGTCGACGATCCCGATCTTGACGCCCTTGCCGGTCGCGCCGGCGCTATAGGCGGCGATCGCGTTCGCGGTGACTGCATAGTTCGAGTTGCGATATTCGGCCGTGTCGTAGTTGATCGGCGTCGGTGTCGGAGTCGGAGTGGGCGTCGGAGTCGGGGTGGGAGTCGGCGTTGGAGTGGGAGTAGGCGTGGGGGTCGGAGTCGGACTCTTGGGCGCCGGGGCTATCGGCATCACGCCTCCGCCGCTCCCGCCGCAAGCCGAGACGCCGAATGCGAGCACCACCGCGCAAGCGGTCGAGCCGAATAGCCTCTTCGTCATCTTAGTCCTCCGCTCAAGCCGTTGAGAACACACGGCTTCCCGTCAGATGTTATGGTTTAGAAATCCTTTCGATTTGCTTAAGGCTTTGAATTCACTAGGGCTCTCAAGTGCATGGACCCGCGCTTCGCCCACGTCCGAGAGTGGATTTTCGACCTCGACAATTGCCTCTACCCGGCCTCGAGCGCGCTGTTCGAGCTGATCGACGAGCGCATGGGCGCCTATATCCAGCGCTTGCTCGGCTGTGGCCCCGATGAGGCCCGGCGCGTCCAGAAGGCGCACTTCCATGAGCATGGCACGACCCTCGCCGGCCTGATGAAGGACCACGGAGTCGACCCGAACGACTTCCTCGCGGACGTCCACGATATCGCACTCGACCGGGTTCAGTGCGACCCCCGCCTCGCTCGGCTTCTCCCGCGTCTGCCGGGCCGCCGCTTCGTCTTCACCAACGGCGATGCAGTCTACGCCCGGCGGGTGCTCGACGCCATCGGAGTCGCGCAGCATTTCGACGATCTCCATGACATCCACGCCAGCAGCTACCGCCCCAAGCCGGACCCGCACGGCTATGCCTTGCTGTGCGAGCGGTTCGGAATCGATCCGGCGTGTGCCCTGCTGGTCGACGACATGGCGCAGAACCTCGCGCCGGCGAAAGCGCTCGGAATGGCGACGATATGGGTCGACAACGGCTCCGAACGCGGCAACCACGCTTATGACGAGCGCAGCATCGACCAGCGCATCGGCAACGTCGGCGAATGGCTCGAAGCGATTCTGGGGGACTAGGAAATGGACGAGCGGCTTCAGACGGTGATCGACCGCGCGTGGGAGGAGCGCGAACAGCTCGGCGCCCAGACCCGGGGCGAGGTGCGGCAGGCCGTCGACGCATCGCTCACCGCGCTGGACGCTGGGCAAGCCCGCGTTGCCGAGAAGCGCGACGGCGAGTGGGTGGTCAACCAGTGGCTCAAGAAGGCCGTGCTGCTGTCCTTCCGCCTCAACCCGATGGAGGCGATCTCGGGCGGCCCCGGCGGCGCCCACTGGTGGGACAAGGTGCCATCGAAATTCGCCGGCTGGGGCGAGAAGGAGTTCGCTGCCGCGGCGTTTAGGGCGGTGCCGGGCACGATCGTCCGCCGCGGCGCTTTCGTCGCGCCCGGCGCGGTGCTGATGCCGAGCTTCGTGAACATCGGCGCCTACGTGGGCGAAGGGTCGATGGTGGACACCTGGGCCACGGTCGGAAGCTGCGCGCAGATCGGAAGCAACGTCCACATCTCCGGTGGCACGGGGATAGGCGGCGTGCTCGAGCCGCTTCAGGCGGGACCCGTGATCATCGAGGACGATTGCTTCATCGGCGCGCGCTCCGAAGTCGCGGAAGGCGTCGTCGTCGAACGCGGCTCGGTCCTGTCGATGGGCGTCTTCCTCGGCGCCTCGACCAAAATCGTGGAACGCGCGTCGGGCGAGGTCCACTACGGCCGCGTGCCGCCCTATTCGGTCGTGGTGCCCGGCGCTTTGCCCGGGAAGGACGGCGCTCCCGCACTCGCCTGCGCGGTGATCGTCAAGCGCGTCGACGAGCGCACCCGGTCCAAGACCAGCATCAACGAGCTGCTCCGCGACTGATAAGCTGAGCTTATCGGCAGGAGGGGAGCATTTGTTGGCGCGCGTGCAGCGCCACCCCTAGCTCGTCAAAATGAAGCCGGTCGATCCGAGGACGTTTGAGCGCAACGCGGCGGAAGCGGCGGACGCGCCTTCGAGCGACAATTCCCCGATGATCCGCAGTCTAATGAACCGCAGCGACTGGATGATCTTGCTCGTCCTTGCCCTGATCTGGGGCGGCGCCTTCTTCTTCATCGGAGTCGCCGTCCGGCACGTTCAGCCGCTCACCTACGTTTGGCTGCGCCTGACGATCGGCGCCGCCGGCCTGTGGGCCTATCTCGCCTTCCGGGGCGAGCGGATCAGCCTCCCGCGGGAAGTGTGGGGCTCGATCCTGCTCCTCGCGCTGCTCAACAATGCCATACCCTTCACTTTGTTCGGCTGGGGCCAGACCCACATTGCCAGCGGCCTGGCTTCTATCCTCAACGCGACGACGCCGATTTGGGGCGTCGTGGTCGCCCATTTCCTCACCCGCGATGAGCGCATGAGCCCGCGCAAGATGGCGGGTGTGCTGCTCGGCTTCGGCGGCGTGGCGGTGATGATCGGCCCGTCGCTGCTGTCGAGCCTCGGCACCAGCGGCCTCGCCCAGCTCGCCTGCGTCGTCGCGTCGCTCAGCTATGCGCTGGCCGCGGTCTGGGCTCGGCGCTTCCGGCGGCTGGGAGTCTCGCCGTTCAGCGTGACCACGGGCCAGCTCACGGCCGGCGCGGTCGTGATGCTGCCGATGTCGATGCTCGTCGACAGGCCGTGGCAGCAGGCAATGCCGCCGCTCAGCGCGTGGATGGCGATCGTCGCGCTGGCGCTATTGTGCACCGCCTTCGGTTACGTCCTTTACTTCCGCCTGATCGACCGAGCTGGGGCCACCAACGCCTTGCTCGTGACCTTGCTCGTCCCGCCGGTCGCGATCCTGCTCGGCGGGCTGTTTCTCGGCGAGAGCCTCGCGCCGCAGGATTTCGGCGGACTGGCGCTGATCGCGCTCGGCCTGGCTGCGATCGACGGGCGGCTGCTTACGAGCCTTTCGCGACGCCGGCTTCGGCCAGCAGCTTAGCCGCCTCTGGTCCGGTCCAGTCGAGGTCGCCGACGTAACGCCAGACTTCCTTGCCGTTCGCGTCGAACAGGATCGACGTCGGCATCACCGGCGCCCCCAACGCGCCGGAAAGTGCCATCTTCGGGTCCTGGTAGGAGTCGAGCGTCGCGATCTTTTGGTGCTCCAGGAATGCCTCCACCGAGGCGTGCGGCCCCATGTCCTGGCTGACCGCGATGACGTTGAGCTTGCCGTCCTTCGAGCGCGCGAGGGCGTCCAGCGTGGGCAATTCCTTCACGCAAGGCGCGCACCAGGTCGCCCACAGGTTCACGAGCGTCGGCTTGCCGGCAAAGGCCGTGAGGCTGGTCGGATTGCCGTCCGGATCGTTGAAGCTGGCGTCCGCGGCCGCCGCACCTTTGTGGGTTCGGTCGACGCCTTTGACCGGACCCGCTTCGGCGGGCGCGCTCGCTTCGTTCGAGACAGGCTCGGCAGGCTTTTGGCAGGCGGCGAGCGCGAAGACCGCGCAGCTAATCAGGAACAGACGCATCACGCCCGCGCGCTAGCCTAAGCGCCGGCGAACGGCTAGTCGGACAGCGATGAAGTTGACGCGCGTCATTGGCATTGGTGCGGCTCTGCTGGTCGCCGGCTGCGGCCGCGTCGTCGACCTCGAGCCTGCCGCCGGTCAACCGCTGCCGGTCAAGCCCATGATGGCCCGAACCACGCCGAGCCCCGAGGATCTGCTGAAAATCCCGACTTACGCCAAGCCCGATCGTGTCGACGAGCTGATGAAGCGCTCCGAGCCGCGCGCCCATGACCCTTTCAACCTGCCCCCGCCTACCGGCGGCGCCGCGCCCTCGCTGCCGCCCGGCCAGGCGCCGGGTCCGACCCAGGACGAGGCGGAGCCCGCGCCAGGCATGCCCGTCACGCCCACGCCTTCACCAGGAGACTGACCCCCACATGCCCACCCGCGTCCGCAAGGCGGTGTTTCCGGTCGCCGGCCTCGGCACTCGCCTGCTGCCCGCCACCAAGAGCATCCCCAAGGAGATGGTCACGATCGTCGACCGGCCGCTGATCCAATATGCAGTCGACGAAGCGCGCGAAGCAGGCATCGAGGAGCTGATCTTCGTCACCGGCCGCGGCAAGTCGGCGATCGTCGATTATTTCGACCAGGCGTTCGAGCTCGAGGCGACGCTCAAGGGCAAGGGCAAAAGCCTCGACGTGCTCGAGCCGTCGAACGCCAAGTTCGGCGAGGTCGTCACCGTCCGCCAGCAGCAGCCGCTCGGCCTTGGCCATGCCGTCTGGTGCGCACGGCACATCGTTGGCGACGAGCCCTTCGCGGTGCTGCTTCCGGATGAGTTGATGCTCGGAAAGCCCAACTGCCTCGCGCAGATGGTGGAGGCATATGAGCGCGTCGGCGGCAATCTGGTCGCGGCGCTGGAGGTGCCGGACAGCGAGACGCACAAATACGGCGTGATCGACCCGGGTGCGACCGACGGCCCCCTCACCGAAATCCGCGGAATGGTCGAAAAGCCCGCGCCCGGCACCGCTCCTTCCAACCTGATGCTCCCCGGCCGCTACATCCTTCAGCCGAGCGCCATGCGAGCTCTCGACGCGCAGGAGAAAGGCGCGGGCGGAGAAATTCAGCTCACGGACGCGATGGCGAAGCTGATCGGGAACGAGCCCTTCCACGCCTACCGCTTCGACGGCGAGCGCTACGATTGCGGAAGCGCGGCCGGCTTCGTCATCGCCAACATCGCCGTTGCGCTCCAGCGGGAGGACGTTGGGCCCGCCGTTCGCGAGTTTGTAGCCGGAGCTTAAGGCTCCAGCTCGACGTCCCAGTAGAGATAATCCCGCCAGCTATCGTGCAGATAGTTGGGCGGAAACGCCCTTCCACGCTCCTGAAGCTGCCAGGTCGTCGGGCGGATCGGCTCGCGGTGGAAGTGCATGTGCGCCTCGCCCGGCGTGCGCCCGCCCTTGCGCAGATTGCACGGGGCGCAGGCGGTGGCGACATTCTCCCACGTCGTCCGGCCACCCTGCGCGCGCGGAATCACGTGGTCAAACGTCAGCTCTTTCCTCGTCCCGCAGTAGACACACGAAAACTTGTCACGGAGGAACAGGTTGAACCGGGTGAACGCGGGATATTCGTTCGGCCGCACATAATCGCGAAGCGCAATCACGCTCGGCAGCTTGAGCGCCATGCTCGGGCTGTGCACCTCGCGGTCGTAGTGGGCCACGACGTCGACCCGCTCGAGGAACATCGCCTTGACCGCGGTCTGCCACGGCCACAGCGACAGCGGGTAATAGGACAATGGCGTGTAGTCGGCGTTGAGGACCAGCGCAGGGCAGCTTTCGGGATGGCGGATCAGCTCGGGATGATACATGCGCGCGCCTTGAGCCTTTCGTTCGGTCGGTCCGAACTCACAGCTCCCCGGCCCCGTCGCACTCAAGGAGGAGAGGGCGGTGCGGCCCGTCTTCCCTTGTTGCCCGCCGGATGCCAACCCGGCCTGACATGCCTAAAAGAGCATTTCCAGTGACTCAGCGTCAAGAGTCGTTTCGGTCACACCCGAAATGATTGTGACGCGGTTCGCGCCTTCGCCGACCGGAAGGCTGCATCTTGGCCATGCGTACAGCGCTGCCCTTGGCCACCAGCGCGCGCGCGAAAGCGGCGGCAAATTCCTGCTCCGGATCGAGGATCTCGATGGGACGCGCTGCCGGCCCGAATTCGTCGATGAGACCCTGGACGACCTGCACTGGCTCGGCTTGACTTGGGATGAGCCGCTCCTCGTGCAATCGCAAAGGGCGTCGGCCTATGAGGCCGCGCTCCAGCGCGTGGCCGATCAGGGTCTGGTTTATCCCTGCTTCTGCACCCGCAGCGACATCGCCGCCGCGCTCGAGGCTCCGCACGGCGCCGCCGCCCACTATCCTGGCACCTGTCGCGGAATGCCCGATGATCCCGAGCGCCGCGCCTCTTTGCCGCACAGCTGGCGGCTCGATGCGCAGAAGGCGCTGGCGCTCGTCGGTTTGCCGTCCTGGACCGAAGCCGACGGGCGGCATCTCCATTCGACCCGCGAGGATTTGGACGACGCGATCCTTGCCCGCAAGGACGCCCCCGCCGCCTATCACCTCGCCTGCGTCGTCGACGATGCGGCGGGCGGCGTGACCCTCGTCAGCCGCGCCGCAGACCTGCGCAGCTCGACTCCGATCCAGCGCCTCTTGCAAACCCTGCTCGGCCTGCCGGAGCCGGTCTACCTGCATCATTCGCTGGTCGTCCATGCCGACGGGCGACGCCTCGCCAAGCGCGATCGGGCGCCGACGCTTGCCGCGATGCGCGAGGCGGGCATCGACGGCCGGACCACCGCCGCCGACCTGCTCGCGGGCAAGCTCCCCCTTGGTTTCGCCTTCGCGCAAGCCTAAGGCCCGGCCATGCGGATCGTCCTGCTCATCCTCCTCCTGCTCGCCATGGCCGGCGTCGTTTACGTGCTGGTGCGAGGGGTGATGGCGATGGCATCCGGCCGCGACGTGACCGGCGAGCAGTCGCAGAAATGGATGCAGCGGCGCGTGCTTTTCCAGGCGGTCGCGATCGTCCTGGTAATCCTCATCCTGTTCATCGCTGGCGCCTCGTCGAGCCAGTAGCGCGGACGCATTGGTCAAGCTCAACAAGATCTACACGCGAACCGGCGATGGCGGCAGCGCCGGACTCGTCGACGGGAGCCGGGTAAGCAAGTCGAGCCTGCGGATGGCTGCGATCGGCGAGGTCGACGAGGCCAATGCCGCGATCGGAGTCGCAATTGCCGCCTTGCAGCAGGGCGAGGTCGCCGATCGGCTGCGGCGGATCCAGAACGATTTGTTCGACCTCGGCGCGGATGTGGCCACGCCTGGCGAAATCGACGGGGCGCTTCGAATCGTCGCCGGCCAGGTCGAGCGGCTCGAGCGCGAGATCGACGACATGAACGCATCGCTCGGCGCGCTCACCAGCTTCATCCTGCCGAGCGGATCGGCGGCGGTTTCCGCGCTTCACCTCGCGCGGACCGTCGCCCGCCGCGCCGAGCGCGCTGCGGTCGCGCTGCATGAGAGCGATCCGCTCAACCCGCAACTGATCGCCTACCTCAACCGGCTCTCGGACACCCTGTTCGTCGCCGCCCGCTTCGTGGCGGCGCAGGAGGGGGGCGACGTGCTGTGGCAGCCGGGCGCCACCCGGAGATAGTCGCACCGGCGACATTGCCGCGCTCGTGCGTTACAGCGCCGATATGGCAACCACTGCGCGCGCCGAGCCCGCCCGCGGCCTTGCTTCGCGCCTGTTCGCGACGAGAAAGCTGACGCTCGATCTCGCGGCGCCGCTATCGGATGCCGACTCCACCATCCAGCCCTTCCCCGATGCATCGCCCGCGAAATGGCATCTCGCCCACACGACCTGGTTCTTCGAAACCTTCGTCCTGCGCGATCATCTGCCCGGCTACCGTCCCTTCGATGAGCGCTACGCCTTTCTGTTCAACAGCTATTACGAGGCCGAAGGCCCGCGTCACGCGCGGCCGCGCCGAGGCATGCTGAGCCGCCCGACACTCGACGAGGTCCGAGCCTATCGCGCTCATGTCGACGAAGCGCTGGAGCGGGCGCTGCCGCAACTGCCGGCCGATCCGCTCGCATTGGTCGATCTCGGCATCAACCACGAGCAGCAGCACCAGGAGCTGTTGCTCACGGACATTCTCGCGACCTTCGCCGAAAACCCGCTCGAACCTGCCTATGCCGAGCTTCCGCCGCCCGTCTGCTTCGCGGTCGAGCCGATCTCGTGGCACCGCGGCCGCGAGGGGATCGTCGAGATCGGCGCGCCCGCCGACGGATTCGCGTTCGACAGCGAGCGACCGCGCCACCGCGTTTTCCTGTCTGCCCATCAGATCGCGAGCCGGCGGGTCACAAACAGCGATTGGCGCGAGTTCATCGAGGACGGCGGCTACCGGATGCCGGCGCTGTGGCTGTCCGAGGGCTGGGACTGGGTCCGGCGAGAAGGGATCGCAGCGCCCCTCTACTGGTGCGACGACGGGACTGAGTTCAGTCTTGGCGGCCGCCGCGAAGTCGACTGGGCCGCGCCCGTTGCCCATGTCAGCTATTTCGAAGCCGACGCCTTCGCGCGCTGGGCCGGCGCCCGCCTTCCGACCGAAGCGGAATGGGAGGATTTCGCCGCGTCGGCCGACCCGGTGATCGGCAATCAGCTCGATCAAGCCGGCGCCGTCGTCCCCCGCCCGGGCGGCGGGGTCCTCGGCGATGTGTGGGAATGGACCCAGAGCGCCTTTTCCGCTTTCCCCGGCTTCGCGCCCGCCGGAGGCGCGATCGGCGAGTACAATGGAAAATTCATGTGCGGGCAGTTCGTGCTCAAGGGCGCGAGCTGCGCCACGCCGCGCGGCCATAGCCGCGCCTCCTACCGCAACTTCTTCCCGCCGCATGCGCGCTGGCAGTTCACGGGGCTCCGCCTTGCTCGAGACGCTTGACCGCCAGACCGAGGCGTTTCGCGCCGACGTGCTCGCCGGTCTCGCGGCGCCGATTCCTGCGATTCCCGCGCGCTGGCTCTACGACCGCCGCGGATCGGAGCTGTTCGAGGCGATCACGCGGCTGCCCTCTTACTATCCCACGGCGACCGAGACGGCGCTGCTTCACCACATCATGCCCGACATCGCCGCTCGCATTCCGAAAGGCGCGGCGGTCGTCGAGTTCGGCGCCGGCTCGGCGACAAAGACCCCGATCCTTATCGAGGCCGTCGCACCCGCCCTCTACGTGCCCATCGACATCTCGGGCGATTATCTGGAGCAGAGCGCGATCGAGCTTCAACGCCGCTTCCCCTCGCTCGAGGTGATCCCGGTAACTGCCGATTTCGCGCGTCCGCTGACGCTGCCCGCGAGCATCGAGCACCTGCCCAAGCTCGGCTTCTTCCCCGGTTCGACCATCGGCAATTTCGTGCCGTGGAGCGCGACCGACCTTCTGCGCCGCTTCCGCGCGCTGCTTGGCCCCTGCTCGCAGCTGCTGATCGGCATGGATCGGGTGAAGCCGGTCGATCGGCTGATGGGCGCCTATGACGAGGTCGAGGGCGTGACTGCCGAGTTCAACCTGAACCTGCTGAGACGCATGAACCGCGAGCTCGGCGGGGAAATTCCGATCGACGCATTCCGGCACGAAGCGCGCTGGAACGACATCCTGTCGCGCATCGAGATGCACCTGGTCGCGACGCGCGATGTCGAATTCTCCGTCTCCGGGCAGCGCTTCCGCTTCGCCGCCGGATCCACCATCCACACCGAGAACAGCCACAAATACGGACCGCGCGGCAGCCGCGTGCTGCTGCTGGCCGGCGGCTGGACCCCGGTCGCCGAATGGACGGATCCGGACCAGGACTTCGCCGAGATCCTCTGCGTCGCCGAGCCGGAGAGGTTTGCGCCGTAACAGCGGCCCGGCTAAGCCCGCGCCATGCTCATCGCACTCGTCGGCATCGTCAACCTGCTGCTCACCATCCTCACCTGGGTGATCATCATCCAGGTGGTCCTGAGCTGGCTGCTCGCGTTCAACGTGCTCAACACCAATTCAAACGGCGTGCGCGCCTTCGCCATGGCGATCGACCGCATCACCGCGCCGCTCTACCGGCCGATCCGGCGCATGCTTCCCGACTTCGGCGGCATCGATTTCTCGCCTTTGGTGATCCTGATTTTGATCCAGGTCATCAAGAAGCTGCTCGCCGGCGTCGTCACCCAATATTATTACGGCTGATGAGCGCGAAGTTGATCGACGGAAAGGCCGCCGCTGCCGCGCTTCGCGGGCGGATTGCCATCGAGGTTTCGCGCTTCCGCGAGTCCATCGGACGCGCCCCCGGCCTGGCGGTAGTCCTGATCGGCGAGCATCCCCCGTCCAACGCCTATGTCCGCTCGAAAGTGAAGGCGACGCGCGAAGCCGGCATGGAAAGTTTCGAGCACCGCCTTCCCGAATCGATCGAACAAGGCGAGCTGCTGGCGCTGATCGACGAGCTCAACGCCGATCCGGCGGTCGATGGCATCCTCGTTCAGCTCCCGCTGCCGCCACACATCGACGAGCGGGTGATCATCACCCGCCTCTCGCCCGACAAGGACGTCGACGGCTTCCATCCGGAGAACGCCGGCCGCCTCGCGATCGGTCTCCACGGTTTCGTGCCGTGCACGCCGCTCGGCTGCCTGATGCTGCTGCAGCAGGAGCGGGGCGACCTGACCGGGCTCGATGCGATCGTCGTCGGACGCTCCAACATCGTCGGCAAGCCGATGGCGCAGCTGCTGCTCCAGGCGAACTGCACCGTCACGATCGCGCACTCGCGCACCCGCGACCTGCCTGCGGCCGTGCGCCGCTGCGACATCGTCGTCGCGGCGGTCGGCCGCCCCGAGCTTATCCGCGGCGACTGGCTCAAGCCCGGATCGACGGTGATCGACGTCGGACAGGAGCGGGTCGAACTGCCGGACGGGAGCCGCAAGCTCCTCGGCGACGTCGCGTTCGATGAGGCGATCGAGGTTGCCGGGGCTATTACCCCCGTCCCCGGCGGCGTCGGTCCGATGACGATCGCCTGCCTGATCCGCAACACGTTCGTGTCGGCAGCCCGGCGCGAGCGCTTCGTTTATGAGAGAAGCCTATGATCGCCGCACTTCTCCTCGCTGCCGCCGCGCCGAGCGCCGTCGATGCCGAGCTCGCTTTCGCCCGCGACGCGCAGCGGCTGGGCCAGTGGACCGCGTTTCGCAAATGGGCCGGCCAGGATGCGGTCGTGTTCACGCCACAGGCCGCCTGGGCCCGCGAGGTGCTGCCGAAGAAAGACCCGCCGAAGGCGATAAGCTGGCGCCCGGCGCACAGCTTCGTTTCGTGCGACGGACGGACGGCCGTGAACACCGGCCCGTGGTTCGGGCTCAATGGCAAGATGGGCGGCTATTTCACGACGGTGTGGCAGCGCACGCGCGCCGGATGGCGCTGGGCCTATGACGGCGGCGGACCGCTGGCCAAGGGTGCGCCTGTGCCGGCCGCGAAAGCGCAGGTTCACCGCGCATCCTGCCGCGCGAAGGCACCCGGCGCACCCGTCATCCCGCCTCCCGCGCTGACGCCTCGACAGGCGATGATGACTCCCGACGACAATGGCCGGGGCGAATCCGCCGACAAGACGCTGGGCTGGGACTGGAAGGTCGAGAAGGGCGGCGCTCGGCACTTGCGCGTCTTCCAGTGGAACGGCACGCGGTACGAGCAGGTGCTCTACAACGACGTTCCGGCACCGCCTCCTCCACCCGAAAAGCAATGATCGAGCTGTTCGGCTCGGCGTTGGTCACCTTCCTGGTGATCATCGACCCGCCGGGCTGCGCGCCGATCTTCGCCAGCCTCACCCGCGGAACCTCGCTCGCCCATCGGCGCGCGATGGCGATCCGCTCCTCGCTCATTGCCTGGGGCATCCTGCTGTTCTTCGCTTTGCTCGGCCGGCCGATGCTTCACTGGCTCGGGATCAGCCTTGCGAGCTTCCGCATCGCCGGCGGAATCATGCTCTTCTTCATTGCGATCGACATGGTGTTCGAGCGCCGCACCGAACGGCGCGAAAAAAGGGCCGAGTCGATCGAAGGCAAGCCCGAAGGGGAAGACATCAGCGTCTTCCCGATGGCCATGCCGATGATCAGCGGCCCCGGCTCGATCGCCAGCGTGATGCTGTGGGTGTCGCGCGCGGAAACGCCGCTCCACGTCGCCGTCGTCCTCGCCGCGATGACCGTGGTGGTGCTGATGACCATGGTGACCCTGCTCGCCGCTGGTCCGCTGATGCGCCTGATCGGTGACAAGGTCGAAGCCGCGATCACGCGGATCCTCGGCGTGATCCTCGCCGCGCTCGCCGCGCAGTTCGTGATCGACGGCTTGAAGGAAAGTTTCCCGAACGTGCTGGCTTAGCCCACCACCCGCCACATCTTGAACGGCGAATCGCTCGGAAGGTGGACCGGCTGGAGCCACTTGGGGACCTTGCCTCTCGCTAGCTGCCCGTAAAAGCCCTTTGGCGCTTCCGACATGAAGATCGTGGTCGTCGAGCTGTTCGGGCAGCTCAGCACGTAATCCGAGTGATATTTGCCCACGATGATCTGGTGCGCCTGTTCGGCGCTGCCGCGCCACGCGTGCATCACGTCGACGATCTGGCGGTAGTTGCGGTGGTAGGGCCCGGTGATCACGTCGTGATGGGTGAGCGTGATCAGCCGCGGGCCCAGATCGACGAAGGTGAACACCAGCCCCTTGGGCTGCAGCGCGACCGGGTGGAGCCCCCACAAGGAGGAGCAGAGGTTGTTCGCGCGCCCGATTGCGGCCCCGCGCGCAGGCGCTGCATTCTTCTCCGGGATCAAGCCCAGCAGCAACGGTACGGCGGCACCCACGCCAACGACGATCGCGACCACTGCGCCGCCCACGCGGACCGCCCAATGGCGGGACCCCCAGAACAGCGGGAACAGGAACCACACGATCGCCGACGCGCCTACCACCGCCATCATCTGCGCCGCCGGGCCGGTGCGGGTCTGCCACAGCAGCAGGAGCGAGGCGACGATGCCCGGCACGGCGACGCCGATGATTCGGCGCAGGAGGTCAGGATCGCGCCGCCGCATCCACGCCAGCAGGGCCCAGCCGATCGCTCCCGTGATCGGGAGCGCGGCGATCATCGAGGCGGTGCGCCAGCCGTGGAGGAAGACGGGCCGCGCCTCCTTGACGTAGGACATCCACAACCGCTGCGCTTCCGGCGAGATGTGCTCCGGCTTCTCGAGGCATTGCGGCCAGAAGGATGCGTGGAAGCCGGCGAGCATCAGGCCGGCAATGAGCGCAAGCCAGAAGCGCCTGGTCCAGCCGCCGCGCGGCGAGAACCAGGTCAGCGCATACATCAGGCCGCCGGCGAGAAGCGCGTCCGACAGATAGACCGGCGAGAGCGCGTCGCAGACCGGGTTGCGGTTGTCGTTGGAGGCGAAGATCAGGAACGCCAGCGCGATCCCGGCGCTCAGCGACAGCGCATAGGCGCGCAGCCGCGCTGCTTCCTTCGCGTCGGCAACCCAGAACAGCACCATCGCCGCGCCGGCGAGCGCGAGATAGATGACCATCTCGAGCCCGATGGCGAACGACAAGGCGGTGGTGGCGCCAAGCACGAGACCGCCACGTACGCGCCGGGGATCGGCGACCCCCGCGAGGCTGGCGGCAAGCAGCGCCAGCTGCCAGCCGTGATGATCGATCCGCTCGGGCATGAACATGCCGTTGGTCGACCCCGCGAAGACAATCGCCAGCAGTGCGATCGGATAGGCACGCGGGTCGATGAGCCGGCGCGCCGTCAGCGCGAGCGAGAAAAGCAGGAGAAGGTAAGGCAGGAGCGGCGCGATCGCGACGGCCCAGCGTTCGGCCGCGGGGCCGCCGAGCAACGGCCGCAAGCCCAGGATCAGCCCGGCGATCGGAAGGTCAACCAGCCGCGACCAGTGGATATTGGCGCCCCATGGCGGGTTCATCCGGTACTGCCGCAGGTCGAACCAGCCCTGCCCGTGGAGCAGCCCGCGGACCTGCATCATCCGCATGTTGTCGTCGGTATCGGGCAGGAAGAAGAAACGGATGCTGCTCCACTTCTCAATCATGAACCAGGCGCAGGCGACCAGCCACGCGGCCAGGACGATCCACTTCCAGTGTCGTCCGACGATCTCGACCGCGCGGCGCTCCCACGCCTCGACGTTGATTTGCAGCGCCTTGCCTTGCAGCATTTTTCCGGCTGTAGCCGGCAAACTCTAAACGGCAAGCAGCCGGGCATGGCGACGGGATTAAACGTCAGTAACGAAACCTTCGGGCAATTGGTCAGGTTCGCGCTGGTCGGGTTCTTCCTCGCCGGCGTCTATTCGGCCATCTACTGGTACCTCGCCACTTTCGTGATGGCGCCCGTGCTCGCGGTGGTCTTCGCCTTCCTCGTCGCGGTCAGCATCGGCTTCGTGCTCCACAGCCGCTGGAGCTTCCGCGGCCACGGCAAGCGCGAGGACCGGCGCATGAAGGTCAAGTTCTTCGCAGTCCAGGGTGCGGGCTTTCTGCTCAACGAGCTGTTCACCTGGGTGCTGACCGGACCGATGCACGGGCCCACCTGGTGGCCACTGGTCCCCGCGATCTTCATCACGCCGCTCGCGACCTATGCGCTAAACCGTCAGTGGGTGTTCGGCTGATGGAGCGTGTCGTCTACCAACAGATGGCCGAGCTCGACCAGCGCCACTGGTGGTACCGCGCGCGCCGCGAGATCCTCGCGGATCTCATCCGGCGCGAGGCGATGCCGCCGGCAGCCGGGCGGATCCTCGAAATCGGCTGCGGCACCGGCCACAACCTCGCGATGCTCGCTGAATTCGGTGAGGTCGACGCAGTCGAGCTCGACGACGAGGCGCGCGCCATCGCGCAGCAGCGGCTCGGCCGCGAGGTGATGAACGCGCCGCTTCCGGAACTGACAGGCCTCGGCGACCGGCGCTACGATCTCGTCGCCGCCCTCGACGTCATCGAGCATGTCGACGATGACGCGGCCGCGCTCACCGCCATCGCCGGCAAGCTCAAGCCGGGCGGCAAACTCGTGATGACCGTCCCGGCGCACCGCTGGATGTGGTCGGCCCACGACGTCGTCAACCACCACAAGCGCCGCTACTCGAAAGCGGCGTTGAGGAGGATCGTGGAAGCGTCGCCGCTCCACCTCGAGAAGTCCGGCTATTTCAACAGCCTGCTGTTCCCGCTCGCGATCGCCGAGAGACTCGCATCCAAGCTGCGCGGGAAGGATGATGCGGACGTGAAGCTTCCGCCGAAGCCGCTCAACGCCGCGCTCGAGGCAGTGTTCGCGGCGGAGCGTCACCTCGTCGGGCGCTTGCCCCTGCCGCCGGGCCTGTCGCTCTTCGCCGTCGCGTCGGCGATATAGCCGAGCTTCGCCTCGGCCCGGCCGTCCCCCGCCACCTCCTGGACGATGTACAGCGGACGCCCCTTCGCCTCGTTGTAGAGCCGGCCGATATATTCGCCCATCAGCGCAAGCACGAACATCTGCACCGCGCCGATAATGACGACGATCAGCATCAGCGAGGTCCAGCCGGGGACATTCCGCCCGGCGGTCCATGCATAAGCGATGTAGAGGACGAGGATCACCGATCCCATCGACAGCGCGAGCCCGACGTAGCTGGCGAGCTTCAGCGGCGCGGACGAGAAGCCGGTGAGCGCGTCGAACGCGAAGCGCATCATCTTCTTGAAGGGATATTTGGTCTCGCCGGCAAATCGCTCCTGTCGGTCATAGACGAACGCCACCTGCCTGAAGCCGATCCACGCGACCATCCCGCGGATGAACCGCGCCTGCTCCGGCATTGCCAGCAGCGCCTCGAGCGCCCGCCGGCTCATCAGCCGGAAATCGCCAGTATCGAGCGGGATGTCGACCTCGGTCGCACGCGACATCAGCCGGTAAAAGCCGTGCGCCGTCGCCCGCTTGAACGCAGTCTCTCCCGAGCGGCTGCGGCGCACGCCATAGACGACGTCCGCCTCCTCGGCGCGCATCACCTGCATCATTTCGGGCAGCAGCTCCGGCGGATCCTGCAAATCGGCGTCGATGATGAGCACCGTGTCGCCGCGGCAGAGATCGAGCCCTGCTGTGAGCGCGAGCTGGTGTCCGTGGTTGCGCGACAGGTTGACCGCCATGACGTGCGGATCGTCGGCCGCCATGCCGCGCATGATGGGCCAACTGCCGTCGCGCGAGCCGTCGTTGACGAGCACGATCTCATAATCGCTGTCGACCGCCGCGCGCGCCGCTGCGCCGAGCCGCCGGTGCAACGCGGGCAGACAGGCTTCTTCGTTGAAGCACGGTACGACGATCGACAGCGCGGGCATCAGTGCAGACGATAGAGGATGCTGCCGGGTCCCCGCCAGACCGGCTGCAATCCGGTGACGAGTCCGGCATCATGGGGCGGCACGTCGATCAGCCACACATAATCGAAATCGTCGCGCGGGAGAGAGGCGAGCGACTGGTCGATCGTCCGGTGGAGCGGGTCGCGGCACCGGTTGGGCCGAACCAGTTGCGACGGGTCGGCCGCATAATAGCCGGCGGCGCGATAGTTGAGATCGAGCAGGTTGACTCCTTCGAGCAGCCACTGGTCGTTGGAGAAGCCTTCGCGGCGGACGATCACCATCGCTCCCAGATGGCCATTGCGCAGCAGCGGCCAATATTCCCGGCACGGCATGCCGACGAGGCTGATCACGCGCGCCCCGCGGGGAAGATGGTCGATTGCCTCCAACTTTGCCGTCTGGTCGCGCCCGGCGAGGCCGAGGCTCAGGGTGTTGGCTACGGTGCGCGTTCCGAAGAACAACAGCCCGATCACCGCAAGCACTTGCGCAGTCGTCCGGTCGGGTGCGCCGCGGAAGCGGATCGCCAGTAGCGCGACGGCGATCACATAAGGAACCAGCCGCATGTCGGCGTAAGCCGAGCCGAACACGATTCGCGGAATGATCGCGAAAGCCGCCGCGAGCACGATCGCCGAAAAGGCGAGGTTGCGCGACAGCGTCAGCTTGCGGCTGAACAGCGCATAGAGAAAGACCAGCGCCGGGACGATCAGCGAGGCGATGTCGAGCCATTTCCAGCGGTCTCGCAGCGCCGAGTAGATCCAGCGCCATTTGATTTCCCAGTCGAACCAGTCGACCGTGTGGCCGCCGTGCGTCTCGCTGCGCCAGATCAGCATGATCAGGATTGGCAGGCCCATCACCGACGTTCGCAGCGCCGCCTCGATGCCCGCCCGCCACCAGGTCCGCCCGCGGTCGTGAAGCCGAACCGCATCAGCCGAAAAGCACATCAGGCCAAGCAGTCCCCAGCCGTAGGTGTGGGTGAAGAAGACGACGAGCGAGATCGGCACGAACAGCCATTCGCGAACGACTGTCCGCTCGAGCCGGCCGAGCCTCAGCCACAGCCCGAAGGCGAGGAAAGCAAGCGCAACCGACAGCGCGAAATTCACGAAGCCAAACAGGAATGGAAAGCCGTAGATGAACGGCAGCGCGAAAAATACGGTGGGCGGGATGCGCCCGTGCACTTCGCGCGCAACCCACAGGAAGCCCGCGGCGGTGAGCGGCGGAATCGCCATCACGATCACTTTCACCGCCCATTCGAGCCCGAGCAGCTTGCCGAGCGGGATGACGAGCACGTCGACGCCGAGGTTGCCGATCGCCGCCCAGTGATAATCGTAATAGGCCTGAAGCCAGGGCGAATGATCCAGGTCGAGCTCGACCCGGTAGCGCCCCATGTGCCCGAACAAATCGACGAGGGGCGGGATCGGCGGGTAGACGAGCGGCACCATGGTCGCGAACACGACGAGGGCGAGGCAGGCGCGCGATTCCCACCACGGGCGCCTCTCCACGATCACGTCGACCGGCAAGCTCGGTTCAACCCCCATAATCACAGACCTGTAAGCCGTTGGGGGCGCTCCTAGCGCCCCGCAATCAATTGTCCAACGCGGCCGGACTGGCGTGGAGCTTCTTCGCGCGAGGAATCAGGCGCCGGAAAGCACATCCTTGCGCACGCGCAGGACCCGCAGGCCCGTGAGGCCCGGGATCGCGACCGGATCGAGCCACTCGGGCGCGCGGCCGTCGTTGAGCATCGCCGCGAGGCCCCCCGGGCCGCGGCTG
>NZ_WJSQ01000160.1 GCF_009720245.1 Sphingomonas segetis
GGAATGGCCGAGGAGGAGCTGCTCGGCCGCGGGGCGGAGTTCGACGAAAGTTTTTCGCTTCGGCTTGTCAGCGGCCTGGCGCGCATCGCCGGGGCCGAGCTCGTTGCGCCGCCCGGCACGCTCGCGCTGCTGTTCCCACGCGCGTAGTCGGAACCGCCGATCACGCCTTGGCGCCGCGCCGAGCGCCGTCTATTTGCCGGATGCCGGAGAGGGCCTGTAGCTCAACGGTAGAGCCGGCCGCTCATAACGGCTAGGTTGCAGGTTCGAATCCTGCCGGGCCCACCAGCGTTCGCTCCTTGCGGAGCTTCGGCTGGCAAGCCATTGGAGGATTCCGGCGGGCTTGCCCGCCGAAGCCTTTGGCGAAGGCGGGGAGTGGCGCAGCCTGGTAGCGCATCTGCTTTGGGAGCAGAGGGTCGCAGGTTCGAATCCTGTCTCCCCGACCAGCCTCCGCTAAGCTTCGGCTGGTGAACCGGTCGCAGCTTCAGGCGCGGAGGCTGCCCGCCGAACTTTTGGCGGAGGAGGGCTGCTCGAGTCCCGCGCGGCCTACTGGTTCTCGGTCGCGTTCGCCTGGCTATTGCTGCTGGCGTTGCCATTGTCGTCGCCGACGCGGTTCTTGACCTTGTCGGCCGTGTCCGAGACGTCGTTGCCAATGTCCGCGGCGACGTTCTCCGCCGTGTTCGAGATGTCGGCGACGGTGTTCTCGGCCGTGTTCTGGTCGTACTGGACGGTGACGGCGTTGCCGTCCTTGCTGACGTTGCACGCGCCGAGGGCGAGCAGGGCCGGGATCGCGATCAGGATGCGCATGAAGTCCTCCTTGTTGCGTCACTAACGCTGCTAGCGCTGTTTCGGCTCCGGCTCAATCGGACCGGCGAGCACCGCGAGCATCGCCGTCCACGCAGCGACGTTCTGACGAAGCGCCTCCGGATCGACCTTGTCGAGCGTGTCGTCGGGCGTGTGATGGAAGTCGAAATAGTAGGTGCCGTCCTGGCTGAGGCCGATCGCCGGGGCGCCGGCTCCGATCATCGGGCCGATGTCGGAGCCGTCTGCCTCGTCGCGCGAGCCGGGGACGATGCCGAGCGGCGCGAGCGCGGCCTGCACCGTCTTTGCTTCCGCCTCGCGCTGCGGCCCGAGCTTGGTCGTCACGCGCCAGATGCGGCCCGCGCCGAAGTCGCTTTCGGCGAGCGCCCAGTGCGGCTCTTTGGCGTGCTTGCGCATGTAATCGAGGCCGCCGAACAATCCCGGCTCCTCCGCCCCGAACCAGACGACCCGGATGGTGCGCAGCGGGCGCCCGGCGTCCATGATGCGCCTGGCGGCCGCGGTGGCGATGGCGACACCGGCGGCATCGTCGATCGCGCCGGTGCCCTGGTCCCAGCTGTCGAGATGGCCGCCGACGAGCACCGACGGCAAGCTGGGGTCGCGCCCCGGCACTTCGGCGATGACGTTGCCCGACTGGCCGCGGCCGGTCTGCGAGACGAGCGTCAGGCGCATGGTGACGGGCTTGCCACGCTTGAGGATGCGCTGGAGCTGCTCGGCGTCGGGCAAGGGCAGAGCGCCGGCGGGGATCGGCTTCACGCCCTCGGCGAAGCTCATGACGCCCGTGTGCGGATTGCGGTGATAATCGGTGCCGATCGAGCGGATGACGATGGCGATCGCGCCCTTGCTGCTGGCGATGCTCGGCCCCTGCCGGCGCGGGCCGCCGAAGAAGCTATAGCCCGACCCATCCATCGTGCGCGGCATTGCGTGCGACACGAATACGATCTTGCCGCGCACCGCGGCGTCCGGCGCGGCTTCGAGCGCAGCCAGCGTGTCGAAGCCGACGACCTCGCCGGTAATGCCCGCGGGCGGGGTCGAGGCGCTGTTGCCGAGCGCGGCCACGGCCAGCTTCTGGGGAAAGGGTGCGAGGATTTCGACGCTCTCCGGTCCGCGCGTCCACGTTGGCATGTCGAACGGCTCGACCCGGACGTTTGAGAAACCCAGCGCCTTCAGCTTCGCCACGGCCCATTCGCGGCCGCGCGCCTCGGCCTCGGTCCCGGCGAGGCGCTGGCCGACTTCTGTCGTGAGGCCCTCGGTGATGTTCCACGCATATTGGTCGTGAAGCGCCGCATCGCGCAGCGCTGCGACCGTGGGATCGACCGGCGGGAAGGATGTTGGCGAGCTTTGCGAAGCGGCGGGGACGGAAGCGGACAGCAGGAGTGCGGCGAGTATCGTTCTGATCATCCGTCCCGCCTAGGTCAGGGCGACGTCGAAAGTCACCATCGCCGGTCGATAAAATTTCCGCGTTGGTCGATCACAGCAGCCGCATCTGGTCGCCTTCGGGCGGGCGGAACAGGTCGGTGCGCAGCGGGAACTTCGCCTGTTTGAGGCCATATCTTTTCGCGGCGATCTCGAATCGGGTCCTGAGCAGCTCGGCCCAGGGACCGCTGCCCCGCATTCGGCTGAAGAAATTGGGATCGTTGTCGCGCCCCCCGCGAAGCGACCGGATCGTCGCCATCACCTTCGCCGCGCGGTCGGGATAATGTTCGTCGAGCCACGCCCGGAACAGGGGCGCCACCTCATGGGGCAGGCGGACCGGCAGGTAAAAGCCGCCCGGCGCCCCCGCCTCGACCGCGGTCTCGACGATATGTTCCAGCTCGTGATCGGTGATCTGCGGGACGACCGGGGCGATGGCCACGTAGCAGGGCACGCCGGCGTCGTTCAGCGCCTTGACCGCCGCGAGCCGTTTGTGCGGCTGAGGCGCCCGCGGCTCGAGCGTGCGCGCCACCTTCGGGTCGAGCGACGTGACCGAAATCGCGACCGACGCGATTCGCAGGTCGGCGGCCTGCCTGAGCAGGTCGAGGTCGCGCAGCACGCGGTCCGACTTGGTGGTGATGGTGAACGGGTGCCGCGTCTCGACCAGCAGCTCGACGAGCGACCGGGTGATCCGCCAGCGCTCCTCGATCGGTTGATAGGGGTCGGTGTTGGTGCCCATCGCGATCGGCCGGCACTCGTAGCCTGGCCGCGACAGCGCGGCGTGCAGCAGCTGCGCGGCCTGGGGCTTCACGAACAGGCGCGATTCGAAATCCACGCCGGGCGAGAGGTCGTGATAGGCGTGGGTCGGCCGAGCGAAGCAATAGATGCAGCCATGCTCGCACCCGCGAAAGGCATTGATCGAACGGTCGAAACCGATGTCGGGCGAGCTGTTGCGCGTCAGGATCGACCGCGGATGCTCGATGGTGACCGTGGTGCGCCGCTTGGGCACGCCGTCGAGCGCTTGGACCTGGTCGAGCCAGTCGCCATCGGTGGCGCGCTCCTTCAGGTTGAAGCGCGTCGGGGTTGGATTGCGGGTGGCTCCGCGTCCGTGGCGCGACTCGACGGGCATCCGGACAGGATATCGTCAAGTCAGAACGAAACAAGAACAAACGTCGCTGCTGCCGGTGCTCGACTCTCTCGTGGCCGCTTATAAGGTGCCGGTGTGAGGACCGCATCCAGGACAGAAATGGTGCCGGCCGCGCGCATCCTGGTGGTGCGGGCGAGGCACGAATTCTCCGAGGAGAATCGCTACGTCGTCCATGTTCTCGCCGACGAGTGGCGGCGGCGCGGCATCGCGGTCGATTTCACCGACAGGCTGGCCGAGCCGATGGGGCCGGACGTGCTGGTCTTTCCGCATCTCGACGTGACACTAACCCCGCCGCGGCTGGCCGCCGTGCTGAGCCGCTGCGCGCGCGTCGTGAACCGCGCCGTCGTCGACATTTCGAAGCGAAGGATCAGCCGCCAGCTCGTCGCATCGCCAGGCGATTACCACGGACAGGTGATCGTCAAGACAAATCTCAACTTCGGCGGCAGGCCCGAGTTCAGGCTCATGGAAGCTGGCGGCGGTGAGCCGCTGGAAAAGCTCAAGGCGATGCTGCGCCTGGACTGGACGGTGTCGGCCATGGTGACGCCGGAAAAATATCCGATTTACCCGAACCCGCGCGCCGTGCCGCCGGCGGTGTGGAAAAACCCGCGGCTCGTCGTCGAGAAATTCCTGCCCGAGAGGGAAGGGGATCTGTACTGCCTGAGGCAATATGTCTTCCTCGGCTCGTCCGAGTTCAACACGCGCGCCTTATCGCCCGATCCGCGGGTCAAATCGGGAGAGGTGGTGAGTCGGGAAGTGCTCGATTCGACGCCGGCGGCTGTTCGCGCATTCCGCGAAGAGCTCGGCTTCGATTATGGCAAGTTCGATTACGTGATGCATGGCGATCAGCCGGTTGTATTCGACGTCAACCGCACCTTCAGCTACAATCCCGACAGCAAGGCGGGATCGGCCAGTGCGCTGATGCTGAAGCTCGCCGACGGGATCGATCCGCTCCTCGGCCGCGAATGACGAGGGGGCGCCTTCGCCCGACGCTGACGATGTCGGAGATCTTCGGGCCGGACCGCATATTCTTCCCGCGCGCTCACGACGGATATTCCGACTGGCTGCCCGAGAAGCCGGCCGTGCTGGACGCGCTGACGGGCGGGTCGCTGGCAATCGCCGGAGACATGCCGGTCGTTTGCAGCGAAGGCTTCAACACGCCCGTCGGGCTCGATTTGCTGGCCTTCACCGGGTTCGACGTTGCGCAGGACCGGATCCACTTCACGGCGGGTGGGCAGATCCATGCGTTCGCGACGGCGGCAACCCGCCCGAATGCGAAAATCGTCTTTCAGCACGCATTTCCGCCCGGAAGTCCTGGACAAATCCGCTCGTGGATCGACCCGGCGCTCCTTCGTTACCTCAACGACAAGGCGAATCTCGCGGAGCTGGTGTCACCGCGGAACGTGCCGCGGCGCAGGATCGTGGATCGCGACGAACATTTCGCGACGGCTGATCACGCGTTGCCGGCAGTGCTCAAGGTGGCCACCGGTCAATCGACGGGCGGCGGGCTCGGGGTCGCGATCTGCCGTTCGCCGGACGATTTACGGCAGGCCGCACGAACCTTCGAAAAGTGCGCAAGAATCGTCGTCGAGGAGATGCTAGACGTGGTTCGCAACCCGTGCCTGAACTTCGCGGTGATGCCGGACGGCGAGGTGCGTTATCTCGGCTTCGCGGACCAGGACGTGACTCCGCAAGGGCGGCACTACGGCAACTGGATCGGTCTCGGCTCGCCCATTCCCGAGGCGGCGATCGAGGCGGCGACGGAGCCGGTCAGGCGCGCGGCGGTGATGGGCTACCGCGGGCTCGCCGGCGTCGATCTCGCGCTGACCGGCAGCAACGACACCTATGTGCTCGACCTAAACTTCCGATCCAATGCTTCGACCACGGCGATTCTGCTCGCGCCGGCGATCGCGTCGCGCAGCGGAGCGACTGTGGCGCACTTGCGCACGGTGCAAGGGCCACCGCACGCGGACGAGCTGGCCGCTGCGATGCGGCCGTTCGTGGCGAGCGGCCGGCTCATTCCGCTGACCCTCTTCGACGCGCAAGCGGCGGGTTATCCGGGAGAGGGTGCGCGCAGCCGGGCGCTGATTGCCGGCGTCATTCGCTCGCCAAGGGAA
>NZ_WJSQ01000161.1 GCF_009720245.1 Sphingomonas segetis
CCGGGTCAAGGGCATCGGCAACGATCTCGCTCTCGACGAAGGCGTCGGGGTTTGCGGGAAGGCCGGCCAGGGCGTCCCGGCGGGGGTCGGGCAGCCGACGTTGCTTGTGGATGGGCTCACAGGCGGCTGGGCGTGCTGCACGGCGCCGACTGCGTCGGCTGCTGCTGGATGCTGATGGCGCTGCTGTTCGTCGGCGGCGTGATGAACCTGTTGTGGATCGTCGCGCTGACCGCGCTCGTCACGGTTGAGAAGCTGGCGCCGCACGGCCGGTGGATCGGCCGCTTCGCAGGCGTCGCGCTGATCGCGTGGGGAGCCGCGTTGCTGCTTCCCTAAAGCCCGATCACCTCGCGGCCGATGAGCATCCGCCGGATTTCGTTGGTGCCGGCGCCGATGTCGAGCAGCTTGGCGTCGCGGTAGTAGCGCTCGACCGGCCAGTCCTTGGTGTACCCGGCGCCGCCGAGCGCCTGCACCGCCTCGTTCGCGACCTTCACCGCGTTCTCGCTCGCCAGCAGGATCGCGCCGGCCGCATCGAAGCGCGTCGTCTTGCCCGCGTCGCACGCCCTCGCGACATTATAGACGTAAGCCCGCGACGAATTGAGCGCGACGTACATGTCCGCAACCTTGGCCTGCATCAGCTGGAAGCTCCCGATCGGCTTTCCGAACTGCTTGCGTTCGCGGACGTATGGCAGGACCGTGTCGAGGCAGGCCTGCATGATCCCGATCTGGATGCCGGCCAGCACCGTGCGCTCATAGTCGAGGCCGCTCATCAGCACCTCGACGCCCTTGTTCTCCTCGCCGAGGATGTTCTCGGGCGGGACGAAGCAATCGTCGAACACCAGCTCGTTGGTCGGCGAGCCGCGCATGCCGAGCTTGTCCATCTTCTGGCCGATCGAGAAGCCGTCCATGCCCTTTTCGATCAGGAAGGCCGTGATGCCGCGGCTGCCCTCGCCGGTGCGCGCGTAGACGACCAGGGTGTCGGCATAGCCGCCGTTGGTGATCCAGAATTTAGTGCCGTTCAGCCGATAGCCGTTGCCGCTCTTTTCCGCTTTGAGCTTCATCCCGACCACGTCGCTGCCCGCTCCCGCCTCGCTCATCGCGAGCGCGCCGACATGCTCGCCGCTGATCAGCCTGGGGAGGTAGTTGCGTTTCTGCTCGTCGTTTCCCCAGCGGCGGATCTGGTTGACGCACAGGTTCGAGTGGGCGCCGTAGCTGAGCCCGACGGAAGCCGACGCCCGCGCGACCTCCTCTTGCGCGACGACATGTTCGAGATAGCCGAGGCCGAGCCCGCCATATTCCTCCTCGACCGTGATCCCGTGAAGCCCGAGTTCGCCCATCTGCGGCCACAGCTGGCGCGGGAACTCGTCGCTCTCGTCGATCTCGGCGGCGATCGGCGCGATCCTGTCGCGGGCGAAGCGCTCGGTCGTCTCGCGGATCGTGTCCGCCATTTCGCCGAGCTGAAAATCGAGTCCGGTGTCGGACATGCCGCATCTCCTGTCCGACCCGCCGCTAGCAGAGGCCCAAGCGTTTGAACAAGCGAGCGCGGGCTCTTATGTGCGCTGCAACAATCCGACTCTGGAGCACCCAATGGCCACCATCGCATCCGATCCGACCGTCATCCTTTCCATCGCGCGGACCCCGATGGGGTCGATGCAAGGCGCGCTCGCCGATGCATCCGCGACCGATCTCGGCGCGACGGCGGTCAAGGCCGCCGTCGAGCGCGCCGGTGTGGCGGGCGAGGACATCGACCGAATCTACATGGGCTGCGTGCTTCCCGCCGGCTTGGGTCAGGCTCCGGCGCGGCAGGCCGCGATCAAGGCCGGTCTTCCCAAATCGGTGCAGGCGACCACCGTCAACAAGGTCTGCGGTTCGGGCATGCAGACGGTGATCATGGGCGACGAGGCCCTGCGCACCGGCAATGCCGACGTGATCGTCGCCGGCGGGATGGAGTCGATGACCAACGCCCCCTACCTGCTCAAGAAGCACCGGTCGGGCGCGCGCATCGGCCACGACACCGCCTACGACCATATGTTCCTCGACGGGCTCGAGGACGCCTATGAGGAAGGCCGCGCCATGGGCAGCTTCGCCCAGTGCACCGCCGACGAATATCAGCTCACTCGCGAACAGATGGACGATTATGCGATAGAGAGCCTGCGCCGCGCCAAGGACGCGATCGACAATGGCGGGTTCAAGGACGAGGTCGTGCCGGTCACCATCAAGTCGCGCAAGGGCGACACGGTCGTCGACACCGACGAAGCGCCGGGCCGCGGCCGCCCCGACAAGATCCCGCAGCTGAAGCCCGCCTTCGCCAAGGAAGGCACGATCACCGCCGCGACGTCGTCGTCCATCTCCGACGGCGCGGCCGCGGTCGTTCTGACCCGCGAGTCCGTGGCGGAGGAGAAAGGCCTTCAGCCGGTCGCACGCATCGTCGCCACCGCCGCGCACGCGCAGGAGCCGGCGCAGTTCACCGTCGCCCCCATCGGCGCGATCGAAAAGGTGCTCCAGAAGGCCGGCTGGAAGGCCAGCGAGGTCGACCTGTGGGAGGTCAACGAGGCCTTCGCCTGCGTCGCCATGTTCGCGATGAAGGACCTTGGAATCCCGCACGAGAAGATCAACGTCCACGGCGGCGCAACCGCGCTCGGCCACCCGATCGGCGCCAGCGGCACCCGCATCATCGTCACGCTGATCAACGCGCTGAAGCAGAAGGGCGGCAAGCGCGGCGTCGCGAGCCTCTGCATCGGCGGCGGCGAGGCGACGGCGGTCGCTGTGGAGTTGGTCTAGCTATTTTCCAGCGTACGCCTGGCACTCAAGCTCGAGCAGGGCTCCCAGCGCCAGACCGTTCGCGCCGAATGCGCTCCGCGCGGGCATCTTGCCGGCGGGGAAATAGGGCACATAGGCTTTGTTGAACGCCGGCCAGTCCTTCATGTCAGCGAGGAACGCCGTGCAGTGGAAGACGTCGGCGTGGCTCAGGCCGGCGCGCTTCAGGACCGCACCGATATTGTCGAGCGTCTGCTTGGTTTGCGCCTCGATGCCTTCGGGCAGCTTGCCGTCGGCGCCGATGCCGAGCTGGCCCGACAGATAGAGGACATCGCCGACGCGGACGGCATCGGAGAAGGGCAGCGGCTGCCCGTTGAGCGCGGGTCTGCCGAGATGCTCGACGGCGGGGCGGGGTTGGGCCTTTGCGCTGCCGGTCATGGCGAGGACGCCGGTTGCGATTGCCAGTGCAAGTTTCATGCGTTTCCCCCTCACCGTGCCCCCCGATTCCCCGGGATAGCTCAGTCCACCACCTCATTCCCCGCGACGCCCCACAGGTCGGACGTGCGGATATAGCCTTCCTTCGTGCCGATCTCGATCCGGCACCAGCCGTCGCCCTTGCAGTGATCGATTCGGCCGACGACGCCCTGTTCGGCCATGTAGCGGATTTTTGCGCTGCCGTCCGGATCGGCGCGGATCGGGCGCGGGTCGCCGGGCCTGACGATCGCGGAGCGGCGATCGCTGAGCAAAGTCACCAGCATCCACCCTTCCGCGCCGTCGGGGTCGCGGATCAGCCGCCACGTCTCGTACTTTTTGATCACCCGCACCGGCAGGTCGCGCCGCTGGTACAGCCAGACGTTGGGATATTTGCGGCCCGGTCCAGTGTGGGTCATCGCCTGGCCGGACGCGATCGATGCCCAGTACGGCGGCTGCTTTTCCTGCGCGAGGGTCGGCGTAGCCACCATCATCATGGTCATCCCCGCGAAAGCGGGAACCCAGCGCAACAAAAAAGAAGAACGCCGGGTCCCCGCCTTCGCGGGGATGACGAGCTTTGACATCAGGCCCCCGTGAGAATCCGATCGACCAGCTGCTTCACCGTCGGGACAAAGCCGTTCGAGTAGAATGGGTCGCTCTTGAACCGGAACGCGGAGTGCCCTGCGAACATCAAGTTCTGGTCGACGGGTCCGCCGTGGGCGATGTCCTGCAGGGTCTTCTGGATGCAGAAGCTCCGCGGGTCGGCGAGGCGGCCGGTGGAATTCTTCTCATTGTCCGCCCACGACGAGAAGGCGCACTGCGACAGGCAGCCCATGCATTCTGCCTGGTCCTTGCGGATGTGCTTCTCTTCCTCCGGCGTCACGAAGATCAGCGTGTCGTCGGGCGTCTTCATCGCATTGGTGAAGCCGCGCGCATACCATTCGCGCGCGTGGATCAGGTCGCCCTTGGTGACCCAGTAATTCTTCTTGGTGCCGATGCCGACATCGAGCTCGAAATGGTGATCGCCGATCGGCTCCTTGGTGTAGGCGATCTGGCGCTCGCTGCGCGCTTCGAGGTTGCGGAGGAACGGGTTGCGCACCGCCGAGGAATAGAAGCCGGTCGGGGAGAAGCGGTGGAGAAGGATGTCGCCTTCCTCAAGCGTCATCAGCCGCGCCTTCCATTCCGGAGGGATCGGGCTTTCCTGGGTTAGCAGCGGCCGGGTTCCGAACTGGAAGACGATCTGACCGAGCTCCGGATTGTCGATCCAGTTTTCCCACTCGTCGAGGCGCCACACGCCGCCGGCCATCACGATGGGGACGCTGTCGGCGATGCCCTGCTCGCGCATCGTCGCGCGCAACGCCGCTACACGCGGATAGGGGTCCTGCGGCTTGCGCGGGTCTTCCGCGTTGGAGAGGCCATTGTGCCCGCCGGCGAGCCACGGGTCTTCATAGACCACCGCGGCAAGCCACTCGGCCGCCTTGTGATAGGCGCGCTTCCACAAAGCGCTGAACGCGCGCGCGGAGCTGATGATCGGCAGGTAATTGACGCCGTAGGAAGCAGCGATCTCAGAGAGCTTGTAGGGCATCCCGGCGCCGCAGGTGACCCCTGTGACCAGGCCCTTGGTGCGTTCCAGGACGCCGTGCAGCACGCGCTGCGCGCCGCCCATTTCCCACAGCACGTTGATGTTGATCGCGCCCTTGCCGCTGGCGATTTCGTAGGCGCGCTGGACCTGCGCGACCGCGCCGTCGATCGCATATTTGATCAGCTCTTCGTGCCGGTCGCGGCGGGTCAGCGCTTCGTAGACCTGGGGGACGATCCGCCCTTCGGCATCGTAGCTGTCGGCGTTGACCGCGCTGACCGTGCCGATGCCTCCCGCGGCCGCCCAGGCGCCCGAACTCGCATGGTTGGTCGCGCTGACGCCTTTGCCGCCTTCGATCAGCGGCCAGACTTCGCGCCCGCCATAGAGAATGGGCTGGAGGCCCTTGAACAAAACCCGTCTCCCCGGCGCAACGAGCGCCCTTCGGCGCTCATATAAGAGCCGTTGGTCAAATATGCCCGAAAAAAGTGCGCGGGGACCCGGTTGTTCCGGGACCCCGCGCATTTGGTTTCAGCACTGCTGTTTAGTAGCAGCCGCCCGATCCGGCCGCGCCGCCGACGACGGCACCGAGCACTCCGCCGATCGCAACGCCTGCGCCGGTATTGTTGCGGCGGCCGTCGGTGCCGGCGATCACGCCGCCGAGCGCCGC
>NZ_WJSQ01000162.1 GCF_009720245.1 Sphingomonas segetis
CGCCGCGATGTCCTGAGCGTCGATGCTCTGCATGGAGTCAACTCGATTGCTGCCCATTTGCTCCTCCGATCCGGCGGCAGACTAGCGCATTCGGTCTGCTCACTCGCTAAGGGTTTTCGCGTAGGTGCGCGGCGGCCCGGCGCCGGCCCCGGAACCGCCCGGCACGCTCCTCTTGTGGTTCTTCGACCTGAGCACCTGGGAGGAAGAGCGGGCGAAGCTCGCGCTGCGCCTTCGCCAGACGGAAGCGGCGCTCGATTCGCTCACGCACCTCATCGAGGCGGCGCCGTTCCCGATGTGGTACCGCGGGCCCGACCTCAGGCTCGGCCTCGTCAACAGCGCCTTCGTCCAGGCCGTCGAGGGCAGGGACGCGCACGATGTCATCGAGCGCTCCGCGGAACTGATCGACGCGCAAGGCGAGGACAGCGCGGCGGCGACTGCGCGAGAGGCCCAGGAAAGCGGCCGCATCGTGTCGCGGATGCAGCCGGCGATCATCCACGGCGAGCGGCGCATGCTGCGGATCGTCAACGTCCCGCTGTCGACCCGCGCCGTCGCCGGCTTCGCGGTCGACGTCCAGGATCTCGAGGATGCCCGCGCCGAGCTTGCGCGCCACCGCGATTCGCAGCGCGAGCTGGCCGACCGAATGACCGCGGGCACGGCGCAGTTCGAGCCCGACCGGACGCTCAGCTTCTTCAATCGCCCGTTCGCGATGATGACCCAGCTCGATCGCGAATGGCTCGCCGAAAAGCCCGAATTCGACCGGGTGATCGACCGCATGCGGGACAACCAGCGGCTTCCGGAAGCGCGCGACTTCCCCGCCTGGAAGGAGGAGCGCCGCGGCTGGTTCACCAGCCCGGACGAGGTGATCGAGGAAGAATGGATGCTTCCCGGCGGCGATCACCTGCGGGTCGTCGCGCAGCCGCTTCCCGACGGCGGCCTGCGGCTATTCCTCGAGGATCGCACCGAGCAGCTGCGCCTCGCGTCGGCGCGCGACACGCTGTTGCGGGTGCGCGCGGCGACCTTCGACAATCTGTTCGAGGCGATCAGCGTGTTCGCGAGCGATGGGCGCCTGTACCTGTGGAACCGGCGTTTCCTCGAGGATTGGGAGCTCGACGAGGGATGGCTGTCGACGCATCCCCGGGTTGACGAGCTGGTTCCGGCGATGGCCCGCAAGCTGGTCAATCCCACGGCGGCCGCGCAGATCCGGGAAATGGTTCGCCAGACGACCAACGAACGCCAGTCGGCGAGCGGGCGCATCAACATGACGGACGGGCGCCACTTCCAGTTCGCCGCGGTACCGCTTCCGGACGGCAACGCGCTCTTCACGATGGTCGACGTCACCGATTCGACCCGGATCGAATCCGCTCTCCGCGAGCGGGCGACGGCGCTCGAGGAAGCCGACCGGGTGAAGACCGATTTCGTGGCGAACATGAGCTATGAGCTCAGGACCCCGCTGACCTCGATCGGCGGGTTCGCCGAGCTGCTCGGCGGAGGCTATGCCGGCGACCTCACCACCAAGGCCAGGGATTATGTCGGCGCGATCCTCGAATCGGTGGACCGCCTGTCGAAGCTGATCAACGACGTCCTCGACCTCACCACCGGAGAGGCACGCGGCGCCCCGCTTGAGAAGGAGCGTGTCGACGTCGCCGGGCTGTGCCGCGCTGCGGTGGACACCGCGCGGTCACGCGCGTCGGAGAAAGGACAGAAACTGGAGGCGGAAATTTCGCCGACCGCGGGTCATGTGTTCGGCGATGCGCGCCGCCTTCGCGAATCGGTCGAGCATGTTTTGCAGAATGCGATCGGCTACACCGACCGGAAGGGGAAGATTACGCTGGTCGCCGAGGGTGACGAGACGCGGGCGGTAATTCGGATCGGCGACAATGGTCCAGGGATCGCGCCCAAGGACATGCCGCGGGTGTTCGACCGCTTCCACCGCGTGAGTGACACAGCTGTCCGCGGCGAAGCTGCCCTCGGCCTCGGGCTGCCGCTGACGCGCCAGTTCATCGAGGCGCACGGCGGAACGGTGGAGCTTGAGTCGAAAAAGGGCAAGGGCACGACGGTGACTCTGACGATCCCGCGCGGCTCGCGATGATTCTCGAGGATGAGAAAGCGACGGCGCGGTTCGGTGCAGCGGTCGCGGCGATCGCGCGGCCGCGCGACACAATCACGCTGTCGGGGCCGCTCGGCGTGGGCAAGACGGCGCTCGCCCGGGGTTTCATCGCGGCGCTCGGTCACGAGAGCGACGTTCCGAGCCCGAGTTTCGCCATCGTCCAGCCCTACGACGAACTCGAGCCGCCGGTGTGGCACGTCGACCTCTACCGTATCGAGCACCCGTCAGAGATCGACGAACTGGGGCTCGATTCGGCCGCCGATGCCGTGCTGCTGGTCGAATGGCCGGAGCGGGCGGGGGCTAATGCGTGGCCGCAGGCGCTCGCTTTGTCGCTCGACTTTGCCCAAGACGGCGAGAGAATCTTGACAGCCAAGGTGCCCCCGTCATGGGAAGGACGATGGCCGCCCCGATGAACCCGCCGCCCCATGCGCCTGAATTCCTTGCCTCTTGCGGGTGGGGAGGGGCCGAAATCCTGCCGCTCGCCGGCGACGCCTCCTTCCGCCGCTATTTCCGGGTGGTGAACGGTGACCGCACGGCGGTGTTGATGGATGCGCCGCCGCCGCACGAGGACCCGCGTCCGTTCGTCGCGGTCGCCGAGTGGCTGATCGGCCGCGGGCTGAGCGCGCCGCCAATCCTCGCGCGAGACCTCAAGCAGGGACTCCTGCTGCTCGGCGATTTCGGCAATGCGCGGCTGCGCGAAACGCTGGACAGCGACCCCGGGCGCGAGCGGGAGCTGTATGCGCTTGCGACCGACGTGCTCGTCCACCTGCACCGCCACCCGCCGATGGAGGCTCTGCCGCCACACGGGCCCGAGCAATGGCTCGACGAACTAAAGCTGTTCACCGACTGGTACTGTCCCGCCGTCGGGGCGGATGTTGACGTCGGAGCCTATGAGATCGCCTGGAATCAGGTGCTCGAACCCGTCGCGAGAGACGGCCTCGGGCCAGTCACCGTTCTTCGCGACTATCATGCCGAAAACATCATGCTGGTCGAGGGGCGCGACGGGGTCGCGCAGTTCGGCCTGCTCGACTTCCAGGACGCGCTCGCCGGCCATCCTGCTTACGACCTCGCCTCGGTGCTCGAAGACGCACGGCGGGACGTGCCCGCCGCGATCGAGCGGGCGATGATCGACCGCTACAAGGCTGCAACAGGGCATGGCGAAGCGTTCGAGCAGGCTTATTGGGCGCTCGCCGCGCAGCGCAACACGCGCATCCTCGGGGTCTTCACCCGACTGTGGAAGCGCGACGGCAAGCCCCATTACCGGCGATTCCAGCCGCGCATGTGGGGCCTGCTCGAGCGCGATCTCGAGCAGCCGCACCTTGCACCCGTTCGCGAGTGGTTCGACTCCAATATCGCGCCCGAGCACCGGCGCGAGCCGTGGAAACAGGCCGCATGAGCCAGGCGAAGCAAGCGCTGCGCCTGCGCGCCGAAGTGCCGGCCGAGGTGCCGAAGACCGCGATGATCATGGCCGCCGGCCTTGGCAAGCGCATGCGGCCGCTCACCGCCACCAAGCCCAAGCCGCTGATCGAAGTCGGCGGGAAGGCGCTGCTCGATCATGTGCTCGAGAAGCTGCACGCGGCGGGCGTCAGCAAAATCGTGGTCAACGTCCATTACCTCGCCGCCGCGCTCGAGGCGCATCTGATGAGCCGGGAGCACGGGCTGGAGGTAGTCATTTCCGACGAGCGCGACCTGTTGATGGAAACCGGGGGCGGGCTGGTCAAAGCCGAGCCGCTGATCGACTGCGATCCCTTCCTTGCGCTCAATAGCGACAATCTGTGGATCGACGGGCCGGCGGATACGCTCAAGCTGCTGGCGTCGCAGTGGGACGACGCCAGAATGGACGCGCTGCTCCTGCTCGTTCCGCAGGCGCGCGCGCTCAATCACAAGGGTATGGGCGACTTCCATATGGAGCGCAGCGGAAGACTGCGGCGGCGCGAGCGCAGCCATGTCGCGCCGTTTGTCTTCACCGGTATCCAGATCGCGTCGAAGCGCCTGCTCCGCGATGCGCCGGAAGGGCCATTCTCGACCAACATTTTGTGGGACCGGGCGATAGATGAGGGGCGCTGCTTCGGTGCCGTCCACCAGGGCCTGTGGTTCGATGTCGGCACGCCCCAGTCGATCCAGCTGACGGAAACGGCGCTCGGGAATGTCTGACCCGCAGCGGGTCGCCGTCTATACCATCCCGTCGCACCGCTCTTTTGCCGACGCGCTTGCCGCGGGTCTGATTGCGCGCTTTGGAAAGGATCCGCTGGGCCTCGCAGGCGGGCGCATCCTGCTCCCGAACAACCGCGCGGTGCGGGCCGTGACCGAAGCGTTCGTGCGCGCCAGCGGCAATGGCCTGCTGCTTCCGCGGCTGATCCCCGTCGGGGATCCGGAGCTCGACGAGCGCATCGGCGGCGGCCTGGAACCGCTCGGAAGCGATCCGCTGCCGCCCGCGATCGATCCGACGGAGCGCACGCTGAGGCTCGCGTCGATAGTTGGCGCCGAAGGTTCTGCGGAAGGGCTCCGGCTCGCCGCCGACCTCGCACGCACGCTCGACGCATTGCTGATCGAGGAGATCGCGCCTGCGGCACTGCGGACCGCGGTCGAAGAGACCAGCGAACTGGCCAGCCATTGGGAGAAATCGCTCGCCAAGCTCGAGCTGATTTATGAGGCATGGCCAGCCATCCTGCGCGAGCAGAATGCAATCGATCTCGCCGAGCGCCGCAACCAGCTGCTCCATGCCATGGCCGAAAAGTGGAAGAGCGAGCCGCCGACCGGGTTCACGGTCGCGGCTGGTCTCACCACCGCTGCGCCCGCTGTCGCGGCGCTGGTCGGCCGGGTAGCGCGCATGCCAGGAGGAATGGCCGTCCTGCCGGGACTGTGGCTCGAAGACGTTTTTCCGGTGGAAGAATGGGACGCGCTCGGACCCGACGAGAACGGACGCGGCGAAGCGACCCACCCGCAATATCATTTAAAGCTTCATCTCGACCGAATTGGCGTTGCGCGTGGCGAGGTGCAGCGCTGGCGCTGGTCGGGGCGGTCGGCATCGCCGCCGGCGCGGTCACGTGCGGTCTCCAACGCGATGGCCGCGTCCGGATATTCACACAAATGGAAGGACCTTCGCCCGGCCGATCGGCGCCTTGGCCGAATTCGCCTGGCGGAGCTTCCCGATCCGGCCGCCGAGGCGCAGGCGATCGCGCTGGCGCTGCGCGAGGCGCTCGAGACCCCCGGTAAAACGGCCGCACTGGTCACGCCGGACCGCCAGCTCGCCGGGCGTGTCTCGGCGCTGCTCCGACGATGGGCCATCGAGGCGGACGACAGCGCCGGAAAGCCGCTGTCGCAGGCTGCCGCCGGGACGTTGCTGCTCGGCATCGCCGC
>NZ_WJSQ01000163.1 GCF_009720245.1 Sphingomonas segetis
GCGATCCCGTGTGGCTCGAAGAATTGTGCGAACGGCATCGGCGCGTCGTCGTACTTCTTCGAATGGTGCATCGGTGTCTTCCGGAGAACCGAGAAGATCCCGGCAGGGGTCGGCTTGTCGTCGCGGCCGGTCGAAATGGTTGCGGCCGCCATCAGCGTGTCCCCGCGATAGAGATAGGCCATCTGGTCCGAGAGACTGATCACCACACGTTCGGGTCCGGCGCTCTCCGGTACTTCGCGCCACAAATAGTGGCCTGGTTTCAACTCCTTGGGACCGAAAGCGTCGAGCATGTCGATACGCGCCTGCGACGCCGCGTCGCTTGCTTCCATTTGGGCTTGGTAGGTTTCCAGCGCGGACGCCGGCGTAACAGCAATGGTGGTCGCAAATACGCACGATCCCGTCAGCGCCAGCGCAAGTGCCAGCTTCTTCATTTCACACCTGATTTTTTCTATTGACTTTTGCTGACAGAATGCATTGGCGCCGAGTCGGGTTCCTTTGAAAGTCGTTCGCGCGGAAATCGGCAACGACGGAAGAGGGCCGCGGCGCGACGAGTAGTCCTTACGCCCGACTGCTGCAGTGCTATGGCTAGGCCCGAGAAGGAGCCCCCGAATGCGATGGTTGAAGGTCGCTGCGGCGATTGGGTCGGCCGGCGTCGCAGGCGCGCTCGTCATGAGGCGCGCCCGCCGGCGCGGCGCAATGCCCTGTCCTTCAGCCAACCCCGATGCTTCAAACCTCGTGGACGAAGCCGGGCAGGACTCCTTCCCGGCGAGCGACCCGCCGGGCTGGACTCTTGGCATCGACGAAACGCCGCTTCGTTAGCGACTTGTTAGCCCGTCGGCGCGCAAGGCTTGGGCCGAGTGCTGTATGAGCCATGACTGACGCCCCCTCGGTCACAACCGTCGTCATCGGAGACCGTCTCCCATGGCCCGACGATTCATGGCCGGGAGACGACAAGGGGCCGTTCGATTCCGGCGCGCTCATGCTTTCGGGCGTGAATCACCGATGCTCGATCCGCAAGATCAGCGCGCTCGGCGTGACCGTGACGAGCGGCCTCACGCCGGCGCTCGGGGCCGCCGCCTCCGTCGAGCTTCCGACCGGCCAGCGCGCTTCCGGAAAGATCGCGTGGACGGGCCGCGACAAGCTCGGTGTGCGCTTCGACGACAGCATCGACGTGATCGCGCTTCTGAACCGCAAGCTGGTCAGCCAGATGCGCGAGCGGCGGACCATGCCGCGGCTCGAGGTGCGCTGCGCCGTTCACCTGAAGTGCGGCGGCAGCTTTTCGATCGCGACGTTGCGCAACATCTCGGCGCGCGGGCTGCAGATCGAAGGCGATCAGCTTCCGGCGATCGGCGCTTATGTGTCGCCGTTCGTCGAAGGCCTGAACGTCGCGTCGGGCGAAGTGCTCTGGAAGCGCGGGAAACTCGCCGGAATCGAATTGATCGACGAATTGAGCTGGACCTCGATCATCCCGTGGGTTCGCGGGCTCATGCGAGGCGCCGCAAACTAAGGGCGAAGCTCGCCAATCGTTCGAAGCGACAGCGCCGCAAGCAAGAGCGCGGCGACCGCGGCTGCCGCCAGGGCGAGATTGGGCGGGGGGCCGTAGGCGAGGGCGCCGCTTACCGTGCCCGCGACGAAGGACAACCAGAGCAGCAGGTAAATCGGCCATTGTCCGCCGCCGCGCCCGCGCAGTGTAGAGGCGAGGCCGGTCCCCACCCGCACGAGGCCTCCGGTCATGTAGGTCACGCCGACCCGGACCTCGCCTTCGCGTTCGAAAACGGTGTTCACCGCACCCATGCCGAGGGCGAGCAGGGCGAGCGCAGGCACGAGGTGTCCTGCCCCATCGAGAAATGCGGCAAGGCCGAGCAACATCGCGACGATCGCCAGGACTGCGGCTTGCCGCCTGCCCCCTGCAGCCTCGCCGGCGAGTGAGCCCATCACCACTCCCGCGACGAACGCGACGACGAGGCCGGACCCGACGAGCGCATCGTGTAGGTGCTGCACGAAGCCGACGCCCAGCCGGGTCGAATTCCCGCTCATGAATGAAACGAAGAAGCCGCCGGAGCGAATGAATCCGACGGCGTCGATGAACCCTGCGAGCGTGGCGAGTGCGCAGGCAAAAATCCGCGAACGGGCTTCGAGCTTCGTCATGCGCCCTGCCGCTGCAAGCGAAGGATCACGGGGCGCTGACGAAGCTGTCGAGCACCTTCTTGCGCCCCGCTTTCTCGAAATCGATTTCCAGTTTGTTGCCCTCGATCGCGGCGATGGTGCCGTAGCCGAACTTGCCGTGGAATACGCGCTGGCCGAGCGCGAGATCGGTGCGCCCCTGGTTGCCGAGCGAGACTGCCGAAGCGCGCGCTTCGATGATGCGCTGCGGCTCGGGATTGAAATTGCCGCGCGCGGCGCGCTGCCAGCCGGGGCCGCGGGTGCTTGCACGCATCGCCTGGGCCGGGCCGAGATGGGCGAACGGGTCGGCGCGTTCGCTCCATTGGGCGCGCCACAGGCTCTCGCCGCCGGTCATCGTCGTCTCTTCCTCGATATGGCCCCCGGGCAGTTCGGCGAGGAAGCGCGAGGGTATCGAGCTGGTCCACTGGCCGTAAATCCGCCGGTTGGCGGCGTGGAGGATGGTGCAGCGGCGGCGGGCGCGGGTGATGGCGACATAAGCGAGCCGGCGTTCCTCCTCGAGGCTCGCGAGCCCGCCTTCGTCGAGCGACCTCTGCGACGGGAACACGCCTTCCTCCCAGCCGGGCAGGAAGACGGTGTCGAACTCGAGACCCTTGGCAGCGTGGATGGTCATGATCGTGACCTTCTCGCCCGGGCGGGCATCGTCATTGTCCATGACCAGGCTGACGTGCTCGAGGAAAGCGCCGAGCGATTCATATTCTTCCATTGCGCGCGTGAGCTCGGCGAGGTTTTCGAGACGGCCGGCCGCCTCGGCGGAGCGGTCGGCCTGAAGCATTGCGGTGTAGCCAGACTCTTCGAGCACGATGCGCGCGAGCTCGGGGTGGGGGAGGCTGTCGGCCATTTCGCGCCACCGGCCGAGAAGCGCGACGAAATTGCCGAGCGAGCGGCGTGCCTGCGGCGTAAGCTCGTCACTGTCGATCAGCTGCGCGCCGGCGACCAGCAGCGGCTCCTGTCCGAAGCGGGCGCGCTGGTGAATGGTCGCGACCGCCTTGTCGCCAAGGCCGCGCTTGGGCGTGTTGACGATGCGCTCGAAAGCGAGGTCGTCCGCGGGCGAGCGGATCAGCCGCAAATAGGCGATGGCGTCGCGAATTTCGGCGCGTTCGTAGAATCGGAAGCCGCCGATGATCTGGTAGGGCAGTCCGATGGCGATGAAGCGCTCCTCGAACTCGCGGGTCTGGAACTGCGCGCGAACGAGGATGGCGGCCTCGTCGATGGCGCGGCCGTCGCGGCGTAAGGTTTCCAGGTCCTCGCCGACGCGGCGCGCCTCCTCGGGTCCGTCCCAGATGCCGATCACCCGCACCTTCTCGCCGTCGCCCGCTTCGGTCCACAGAGTCTTTCCGAGCCGCCCCGCGTTGTGCGCGATCAGGCCGTCCGCGGCCGCGAGGATGTGCGAGGTCGAGCGGTAATTCTGCTCGAGACGGATGAGCTTCGCGCCGGGGAAGTCCTTTTCGAAGCGAAGGATATTGGCGACCTCCGCCCCGCGCCAGCTGTAGATCGACTGGTCGTCGTCGCCAACCACGCACAGGTTGCGCCGCGGCTCGGCGAGGAGCCTGAGCCAGTCGTATTGGCCCTGGTTGGTGTCCTGATATTCGTCAACGAGGATGTAGCGGAAGCGGTCGCGGTAGGTGCCGAGCACGTCCGCGTGCTTGCGGAAAATGACCAGCATATGGAGCAGCAGGTCGCCGAAATCGCAGGCGTTCAACGTTTTGAGCCGCTGCTGGTAGGCGGCGTAGAGCTCGGCGCCGCGCCCGGCGGCGAAACCCTCTGACTCGCCGGCGTCGACCTGAGCCGGTGTCCAGCCGCGGTTCTTCCAGCGGTCGATGAGGCCGGCGAGTTGGCGCGCGGGCCAGCGCTTCTCGTCGAGGTTCGCTGCCTGGATCTGCTGCTTGAGCACGCGCAGCTGGTCGTCGGTGTCGAGGATCGTGAAATTCGATTGAAGGCCGACCAGCTCGGCATGGCTGCGGAGCATCCGCGCCGCGACCGAGTGAAAGGTGCCGAGCCAGGGCATGCCTTCGAGCGCTCCGCCAGAGAGGTTGCCGACCCGCTCGCGCATCTCGCGCGCCGCCTTGTTGGTGAAGGTGACGGCGAGAATCTGGCTCGGCCATGCCTTTCGGGTGGCGATCAGGTGAGCGAGGCGCGCCGTCAGCGCAGCGGTCTTGCCGGTGCCCGCGCCGGCGAGGACGAGGACCGGCCCTTCGGTGGTCAGCACCGCCTCCCGCTGCGGCGGATTCAAACCTTGCAGATAGCCGGGCTCGTTGGCGAGGGCGGGGGATTCGGGCACGCTGCCGAGGTAAGCGGAGGAGAACGGAACGGCAACCGAAGCGTGCCGATTCGGCCGGTCGCCGAAAGGTTCCGGCTATTGTGCCCGATATCCCCGTTTTCCACAGGTTCAAACGCGAATTTTTCGCTTCCCCGACTCGGGGCAGGGGTGCATGGTGCCTAGGTGATCGGGACGGCGGTCCCGGCCTCACCCAGACAGCCGGCAACGGCGAGAAGGGCGCGGCAGGTGACCAAAGGTCCGATCTCCGCCGGCAGGAATGGGAAGAGCCTTCGGGTTCTACTCGGGCCAGCCGGGAAGAGGCGCCGGAAGAGTCGATCTTCCTCAAGCGCGACGCGGCTCCTGGTGATCTTCGGATTATCGGTGAGCGAAGCGGGACGCGAGAGTGGTCGACCCAAGAAGGGCCGCGGAACATCGGGCGGTTTTGGCTTCGAGGAACTTCGGTTCCAGAAGACGGGCCGGAAAGGTCGAACGACCAGCGAACCTTCGGGCCGCGCAGTCGAGTAGATCGGTCGGGCTCCTCGCAAGAGGGAGCTGTTCGGTAGGAAGCGACGCCTGAGCTGGTGAGCCAGGATCGAGAAGCGGGGTCGCAAACCGTTTACGGGGCGGGACCAAGGTAGACCGAACACCGGCATATCCTTCGCTCGGCGCAGTGGGGGCTGGCAGCAATGCCGGCCCCCATTTCCTTTGGGGCAGGCGGTGTCCCGACGCAGGACCACGCCGCCGGCTCGCAGGCATGCCGCAGCCTCCATTTAACTTTTCATTAGTTGAGGACCGATAACGCCGAATCCTTACGGCGGAGGTGCGGCATGTCGGAGCTGATGCGGTTGCGCGAAGATCACGCGAAGCTCGCCCGGATGTTCCTCGAGCTGGAGCGGATCATCGACCGCCCGCAACCGCCCACGCAGATCGCTTTGTTCAACTTCCGCCGCG
>NZ_WJSQ01000164.1 GCF_009720245.1 Sphingomonas segetis
GGCATGTCGGAGCTGATGCGGTTGCGCGAAGATCACGCGAAGCTCGCCCGGATGTTCCTCGAGCTGGAGCGGATCATCGACCGCCCGCAACCGCCCACGCAGATCGCTTTGTTCAACTTCCGCCGCGAGCTGATGACGACGCTCATCGGGCATTTGAAACTCGAGGACTGGGCCCTCTATCCCAAGCTGATCGAAAGCGGCGACGAGCATGTTTCGGCCAAAGGTCAGGAATTCAAGGAGGAGATGGGCGGTCTCGCCCCGGCTTTTCTCGCATATTGCGACAAGTGGACAGCGAGCTCGATCGCCGCGGATTGGCCGGCCTATTGCAGCGACACGCGCGCATTGCTCGGCGCGCTGATGGACCGACTGACCCGTGAGAACCGCGAGCTTCTGCCGCTGCTGGAGCGGATCGACCGAGCGGCCTGAGCCGCCGCGGCGATCCAGCGCAATTCGACGTGTTACTGCGGGACAGTCAAGAGCCGTCACGGGAGTAAATCCCGTGACGTCGAACGGGTCCAGCTTCGCTGGCCCGCCGGCCGGCCCTCAATGGCTCTACGCGCTGCCTCGCGTCTGCTTCGCAGAGCGCTCCGCTGCGCTCGGCATTTCGGGCGGAAACCAAACCCGCGCCGCGCGTTACGGGAGGCAGGTTGGCGGCGGCAATGAGGTCGCCGGAGCGGCGGGCGCGAAGGAGTTTGAACGTGCTCAAGCTTGCCGCCATTTTCGTGGCTTCGGCCGCGGTCGTCGCAGCCACCGGCGCAACGGCAACGACCTCAACCGACACTTTGGTGTCGAGTTCACCCTGGTGGGAGCGGGTCACCGTGACCCTCGACGGCGACGGCAATGCCGAAGCCTGCAAATACGAAACCAGCCTCAATGCCGACACGCAAAGTTGCGACGTCGATTCGAACCAGGCGGCGAGCGCGAAGCATGCGTCGGCGTCCAAAGGCGAAGTCACCCGGATCACGTTCGAGCGCCGGTTCAATCCGGGCGCCGCACCGGCCAAGCCGGACATGAAGCCCGGAGACACCTTGCTCGGCGGACAGATCATGGCGCTGGCGATCGACCATGCCGGCGCGGTCAAGGATTGCCGCGTGGTCGCCGCGTCGGGCGCGATGCGTCCCGAATACAGCTGCGACGATGCGTCGGCCGAGAAGTTCCAGGCCAGCGCAGGCGCGCACAAGGCGCAGCGCGAGGGATATATGACGATCCTCGTCTACGGCCATTCCGAGCATATGGTGTGAGGGTCTAAAGCCCCTCCACCCACCTCTGGCGGTCGCCCCTGCAAATGCAGGGAAATGACATTTCAGTCGACGACGATGGTGTCACTCATGCCCATCTGCTTGTGCAGGAAATGGCTGCAGTGGGCCTGATAGGTGCCACGCGCCGGCACCAGCGTGATGCTCTTCGTCTCGTGCGGCCTGAGCTCGATCTCGTCGTCGGGCGCCGAGCCCGCAGTGATCTTCGCGTCCCGGAAGAACCCGGGTGCGCTGAAGTCGTGCCCGCTGCCGGACTGATTTACAAAGGAGAGCGTCACGGGCTTGCCCGCGGCGAGATGAATGGGGTGCGGCGCGAATCCGAAGCTGTAAACCTGGACGACGAGCTGCGCCGGCTGAGCATCGACGGGGGCCGCGAGCAGCGTTGAAAGCGCGGCCGCGGCGGCAAGCCGAAAGGCGGGCATAAGCTTCTCCTTCGCGCGTTGGAGTCCATTATAGCACGCTTGGTTCCCTCTCCGCTGACAAACCTATTTGGAAAATTGTTCTTGACAGCGTCACGCTGTTTCGGTACACATTAGGAACAGTGAGGAATTGCAAGTCGGCCCCCATTGGTGGTCGAAAGATGGGTGGCGCTCCGCGGAGCAGCCGCCCTTTTCTTTGAGATGAGGACGGCTTTGGATCCTGCGAATTCGCCCCAGCAGAAGGTGCGCGTGTCGCGCGGCGGTGTGCCTTTGATCCGGGAGACTCGCAGCGGCCGCCGCTCAGGCGCCGACGCAGAGCGCGTTGGCAGCGGCGACCTCGCTGAACTCGGTCGGCGCCAGAATTTCGAAGAATGTTGAGCTGAGTTGAGGGTTAGGAGCGAGCATGGGGTGGTGGTTCGGGCGCAAGAGCGCGCCGGCGGACGCGAGGCCGTTTGTGCCTGCGTGGCTGAATAATGATGCAGCCGAGGAGGGGTTCGCTCGCTTCATGACCTTTGAAGTCATCGCCGATGCCGCGGCTCCGGCCGTCGGGAACATCCTGGCGGATGCATCCGGCGGAGCAATCTCATCGGATGCTGCGCAGACCGTCAGCGGATATGCCGCATACGGACGTTCGATCGCCACTGCGGCGGAGCCGCTGGTCAGCTGCTTCGACCTCGACTTGTTCGATGACGGTTCGGTCATGCGGCCGTCGCTCGGCGCCGCGCCTGTTTCGATCGGCGCGGACGAGCTCGGCAGCGGCGCAGACGGACAGAAGGAGCCGAGGGTTCAGCGCGAGCAGATGCCAGTTCGCGCGGTGCCGTCAGCGCTCAGGCTGACCTATTACGACCCCGCGCGCGACTTTCAGACGGGGGAAGCGCGCGCGACAGCGGGGGAGGCCGGCAGCAACGAAGTGCAACAAGAGCTGCCGGCGGTTCTTTCGGCCCATGACGCCAAAACGCTCGTGCAGCAGATGCTGGCGACGCGATGGTCAGCGCGCGATAGGGTGACGCTTCGGCTGCCGCCCTCGCGAATTGGACTGGAGCCCGGAAGCGTGGTCCTTCCCGGCATTGCACCTGATTCATGGATCGCCGAGAAATGCGTGATCGACGGCCTTGTCACGGTCCTCGAGCTCCGTCCTGCTCCGCGGCCTGGGTCCACGCTGCTCGGCGAAGCAGGACGGATCGTCGAAAGCAGCGACATCGTCGAGGCCCCGACCACCTTCGCCCTCATCGACGTGCCGATGGGGCACGTTCAATCGAGCGACGCGACGATCCTGATCGCGAGCTCTTCTCCCAGCGAAGGGTGGTGGCAGCGACCGCTCACGGTGAGCGCTTCTGGCCAGACGTTCACGACGGCATCGGCGGCGCGCAAGTCGGAGCTGGGTCGCGCGCTTACTGCCTTGGCACATGCCGAGCCGTATCTTATCGACGAAGCCAACGCGGTCGAGATCGAGCTGATCGACCAGCGACAATGGCTCACCAGCTGTGATGACGATGCGCTGTCGGAGGGCGTCAACCTTGCGGTCCTCGGCAGCGAGGTCGTGCAATTCGGTGAGGCCACTCCACTCGGGGAGGGCCGCTTCCGGCTCGGCCGTCTGCTTCGCGCGCGAGGAGGTACCGAATGGGCGGCGGCGGGCCATTCGGTCGGCGAGCTATTTTGCCTGCTGGATTTGAATTCGCTGCGACCGTTCGCCTTGCCGGCATGGTTCAGGGGATCGTCCGTGACAATATCGGATCGAAACGGCTGTACGGAATCGACCACTTTCGCGGCGCACGCGCTGAAGCCGCTGCCGCCCTCCAACATCGCCGTATCGTTCAACGCCCAAGGCGATCTCACGATCAACTGGACTCGTCGCAGCCGCGTCGGCTTCGCGTGGCTCGACGAGGTCGATGCTCCGCTTGGCGAGAGCCGAGAACAATATTGGGTAACGATCGCCAACCCGGCTTCAGATCTGGAGATCGCTACCGAGCAGCCGATGCTCGTCATACCTGCAGCAGACCTGATGGCGTTCGGCAACGGCACGGCCACTATCGGTGTGCGGCAGGTCGGCGACTGGGCAGCTTCTCGGCCGGCACAACTCACCTTCAACCTTCCGTAGGAGCAAGTGCATGGCAACGACGCCGCGTCTGTCCCTCCCATTCCTCAGCGTCGCGCAAGCGCAAAAGGAGTTTGCGCATAACGAGAGCCTGCAAACGCTGGACGTGCTCGTTGCCGGCTCGGTGGAGGAAGGGCCTCGCGCGACACCGCCGACGTCGCCGGTAATCGGATCGTGTTACCTTGTCGCTGAGGCTGCGACCGGTGCCTGGGCGGGGAGTTCACAATGTGTGGCGGCGTGGACGAGCGGCGGCTGGCGCTTCGTTTCGCCGATCGACGGAATGAGCCTTTACGACCGCGCAAGCGGCACCTTCGCGCTGTTTCGCAACGGTGCCTGGGAGATCGGGATCGTGCGCGCGACTTCGGTCGCAATCGGTGGCCAGCAGGTTTTGGGGCAACGGGCCGCAGCTGTTGAATCGCCGGTCGGAGGGACCGTGACCGACGCAGAGGCACGCTCGACCATCAACGCTATTCTCGACGCACTGCGTCAGCACGGTTTGGTCGAATCCTGAAAAAAACAAGTCCTCTCAAGCGGTTCTCGAATCGGCGGGAAATCGACTGAGGCTTTTTGGCAACAGCTTCCCGGCAATGACGCGCTTGCACGGCAACCGGCCCTTTCATAAGGTGCTTCGGCAGTTCTATTTACCGGACGCATTTGAAAGGGGACAATTCTATGCGTAAGCTCGGCATTGCGGTGGCGCTTGCATCCACGGCTATGGCGACGCCCGCGCTTGCTCGCGACCACAGCTTTTATGTGGGAGTCGAGGGCGGGGCCATGCTCGTCGAAGATCAAAGAGTCGACAATTTCGATCCGTCGGCCGTCGAGACGCCAGGTGGTGCGACCAACGGCGAGTTCTCGATCAAGTACGGCACCGGCTTGGACGTCGACCTGATCGGCGGCTATGATTTCGGCATGGTTCGACTCGAGGCCGAACTGGGCTGGAAGCGCGCCGGCATTGACGGGATGGAAATCCGCAATTTCCCGCTTACCGGCGTTGCGTTCGGTTCGCATATCAATACCGACGGCCACGGCCGCTCGATTTCGGGCATGATCAACGGTCTGCTCGACTTCGGCGATGAGAACAGCTGGAGCGGCTATGTCGGCGCCGGCATCGGCATGGCCGATGTGCGCGTGTCGATGGGCGAGGATCCTGAGTTTCCTGGCCTGGTTGTCGAAGGATCGGACAGCCGCCCCGCATGGCAAGCCATTATGGGCGTTCGCACCGCGATCTCGCCGAACCTCGATGTCGGCGTGAAGTATCGCTTCTTCAATGTCCCGAACCTGAAGTTCGACGACAGCACGGGCCTCGGCTTTAATACGCTCCGGTCGAAGTGGCGGTCGCACAGCTTGCTGCTGAGCCTGACCTACAACTTCGCGGCCCCGCCGCCTCCGCCGCCTCCGCCGCACCTTGCCCGCGGACACGACGAGCTCCTCACCTCGCCCCCTTTCAGGGGGACAGGTCGGACTAGCCGGAGGCGAGCCGGGAGAGGGGGCCAGGCGTCCATCTCGAACAGCCGCAATCTCT
>NZ_WJSQ01000165.1 GCF_009720245.1 Sphingomonas segetis
CGTCGGCGCGGGTGCAGCGGGTCGAGGCGCAGCCGCTGCGGCCGATCCTGACCGCGGCAATCGCCGCCCGCCGCCGCGATCGCGACGTCCAGCTGCTCGGGGATGCGGGCCTGTGTGCGCTGGTCGATGCCGGCGCGCTCGAGCAGGCCGTCGAACATTTGATCCAGAACGCGCTCGATGCGAGCAGCGGCACCCCCGTTACGGTTCGCGTCAGCAGCGACCGTCGGTCTACCGCCATCGCGGTCGCCGACAGGGGCGTCGGCATGGACGGCGACTTCATCCGCAACCGGCTGTTCCAGCCATTCGCGTCGAGCAAGCCCGGCGGGTTCGGAATCGGCGCGTTCGAGGCGCGCGCGCTGGTGACCGCGATGGGCGGCCGCCTCGACGTCGAGAGCCGGCCCGGCCGCGGGACCACCTTCACCATCACCCTGCCCGCCGCGGACACGGCGAGCGAACCCGAACGGAAGATCGCATGAGCGAAGATATGAAAGTGCTGCTCGTCGTCGAGGACGACGAAGGGCTCCAGCGGCAGCTCAAATGGGCCTACGACGGCTATGAGGTCGTGTGCGCGAGCGACAGGCGAAGCGCCATCGATGCGCTGCGGGCGCACGAGCCGGCGGTCGTCACGCTCGACCTCGGGCTCCCGCCCGACCCAGACGGGACGGAGGAGGGTTTCGCGACTCTCGCCGAGATCCTGCGTCTCAAGCCCGACACCAAGGTCATCGTCGCCAGCGGCCACGGCGCGCGCGAAAGCGCGCTCAAGGCGATCGCGATGGGCGCCTATGATTTTTACAAAAAACCGGTCGACATCGACGACCTCGGGCTGATCGTCGCCCGCGCATTCCACGTCCATGAGATCGAGGAAGAGAACCGCCGCCTCGAAGGCGGAGGCGCGGCGACGGTGCTGGGCTCGATCATCACCGCCGCGCCGGAGATGCTCAAGGTCGCGCGGACGATCGAGCGGGTGGCGAGCGCGGACGTCTCGGTGATGCTGCTCGGAGCCAGCGGCACCGGCAAGGAGCTGCTCGCCCGCGCGGTTCACGAGAAGAGCGGGCGCAGGGGCGAGTTCGTCGCCATCAACTGCGCCGCGATCCCCGAGAACCTGCTCGAGGCGGAGCTGTTCGGCTACGAACGCGGCGCCTTCACCGGCGCGGTCAAGTCGAACATCGGCAAGATCGAGCTCGCCGAAGGAGGGACCCTGTTCCTCGACGAGGTCGGCGACATCCCGCTGCCGGTTCAGGTCAAGCTGCTGCGGTTCCTGCAGGAGCGCGTGATCGAGCGGATCGGCGGGCGCAGCGCAATCGCGGTCGACACCCGCATCGTGTGCGCAACGCACCAGGACCTCGACGCAATGACCGCCGACGGCCGCTTCCGCGAAGACCTTTATTACCGGCTCGCTGAGATCGTGGTGAAAATCCCGTCGCTTGCCGAGCGATCGGGCGACGCGGTGCTGCTGGCGCGGCACTTCGTCAACCGCTTCGGGCGCGAGCTCAATCCGGGCGTCCAGGGGCTGAGCCCGGACGCGATCGATGCGATCGACGCCCATGGCTGGCCCGGCAACGTCCGTGAGCTCGAGAACCGAATCAAGCGCGCGGTGATCATGGCGGACGGAAAGAGCGTTACCGCGGGCGATCTCGACCTTCAGGCCGGGATCGTTCCGAGCGACGAGGTGCTGCCGATCAACCTGCGCGCCGCGCGCGAGGTCGCGGATCGGAAGGCGATCCGCCAGGCGATGAGCCGCACCGACAACAATATCTCCGGCGCGGCGAAGCTGCTCGGCATCAGCCGGCCGACGCTTTACGACCTGCTCAAGCAGTACCGGCTGAGCGCCTAGCGCCCGACCAACGCTCCCCTCCCTTCGACGAACGCATTTGCGGCGCCGGGCCGCGGCGTTAAGGTCGTGGCATCCTCCTCCAGATCACAGGATCGCCGATGGACCGCCGCTCGTTTCTCGCCACCTCCGCCACGCTCGCGCTTCTCCCGTTCGCGGAAACGGGTGCTCTCGGGGCAATCGCCAAGTCCGCCAGCGGCGACGTGCGGCTCAACGAGACCTTCGACCGCATCTTCAAGGACATGGTGCGGCATTCGCCGCGGCTCGCCACCTCGCTCGGGCTCGACAAAGGCGTCAATGCGGACCTCAAGTCCAAGCTCGACACGCGGCCGCAAGGCGCCGCCCGGCGCGAGGATCTTGCTCGGACGCGCAGGTACATCGCCGAGGTGCAGTCGGTCGGGACCGCGACGCTCGGCGATGCTGCTCAGCTCAACCGCGAGGTCGTCCTCTATTCGCTCGACACGGCAACGCAGGCGCCGGCGCGATGGGACATCGATTCCGCGCAGCGGCCCTACCCGATCACTCAGCAGGGCGGCGCCTATTTCTCGATTCCCGACTTCCTCAACACCGCGCACACGATCAACGACAAAGCGGATGCGGAAGCCTATCTGTCGCGCCTCCAGCAATTCGCGACCGTGCTCGACAACGACACGGCCGAGCAACGCGCGCAGGCGGCTCGCGGCTTCCTCGCACCGTCCTGGTCGATCGACCTGGCGCTCGGGCAGATGGGCAAGCTGCGCGCGCCGTCGCCCGAGCGGAATTCGATGGTTCGGTCGATCGTCAAGCGCGCGGGCGCGAAAGGCATCGGCGGAGACTGGCAGCAACAAGCCTCGGCAATCGTCGGCAGGAGCATCTATCCCGCGCTCGACCGGCAGATGGCGGCGATGGAACAGCTCAAGCCGACCACGCGGCCCGGCGACGGCGCGTGGCGCCTCACTGACGGCGAAGCGATTTACGCCGAAGCGCTGCGCCAGGCGACCACCACCAATTTCACGCCCGCCGAAGTCCACCAGATGGGCCTCGACCAGGTCGCCGACATCACCACCCAGCTGGATAAGATCCTGAGGAGCCAGGGCTATACCCAAGGCAGCGTCGGCGAGCGACTCGGTGCGGTCAGCAAGACTCCGTCGCAGCTGTACGCCGACAGCGATGCCGGCCGGGCCGAGCTGCTCGCCTATCTCAACGAGGTGGTCAAAGACATGTACGGGCGCCTGCCCCAGGCGTTCGACACGCTTCCGAACCAGCCGCTCGAAATCCGGCGCGTGCCGCCGGAGATCCAGGACGGCGCGTCGAACGGCTATTACAACCGCGCCGCGCTCGACGGGTCGCGGCCCGCGATCTACTTCATCAATCTCAAGGACATGGGCGACTGGCCCAAGTTCACCCTGCCGACGCTCTGCTATCACGAGGGCGTGCCCGGCCATCACCTCCAGATCAGCATTTCGCAGGAATCGAAGGACATCCCGACGCTGAGGAAGCTCGGCTTCTTCTCGGCCTATTCCGAAGGCTGGGCGCTGTATGCCGAGCAGCTCGCCGACGAGCTCGGAGCCTATGCCAGCGACCCGCTCGGGCGTTCGGGATTCCTCCAGTCCTTCCTGTTCCGCGCCGCTCGGCTCGTGGTCGACACCGGCATCCACGCCAAGCGCTGGAGCCGCGAGCAGGCGACCGATTACATGGTGCAGACGACCGGCTACGCCCGCCCGCGCTCGCAGCGCGAAGTCGAGCGCTATTGCACGATGATCGGCCAGGCGTGCAGCTACAAGGTCGGCCACACCGCCTGGACCCGCGCCCGCGCCGAAGCGCAGCGGACGCTCGGGGACCGTTTCGACCTCAAGCGCTTCCACGACGTGCTGCTCGAAGGCGCGATGCCGCTCAGCATCCTCGAGCGGCGGATACGGGAGCGGACGGCGGCGATCGCGGGCGCGATGGCGCAGCCTGCGCCGAAGCACGGCGAGCGCGGCTAGCGCGCAAGCGCCTCCAGCATCTCCGCAACTTCGAGCCAGCGCACTTCGGCGGCCTCGATGTCGGCGCGCTGGCGGGCGATGCGCTCGGTGAGCTCTCCGAAGCGCTTCGGATCACGCGTGTAGAGGTCGGGGTCGCTGAGCGCTTCTTCGGCCGCTGCGATGTCCGCCTGCAACCGCTCGATCTCCCCGGGCAGACGGTCGTAGTCGCGCTGGTCCTTGTAGGTGAGCTTCCTTGCCGCTCCCCCTCTGGGGGAGCTGTCAGCGGAGCTGACTGAGGGGGTCGGAGCACTGCCCCCTCCGGCGGCCTTGCGGCCGCCACCTCCCCCCGAGGGGGAGGAGCGAACGGCCTCATACCTCTTGCTTACCCAGTCCTCGTAGCCGCCGGCGACGATGTCGACCTTGCCGGAGCCGTCGAGCCCGAGCGTGATCGTCACCGTCCGGTCGAGGAAGTCGCGGTCGTGGCTGACGATGAGCACCGTGCCTTCGTAATCGGCGATCACTTCCTGCAGCAGATCCAGCGTTTCGAGGTCGAGGTCGTTTGTCGGCTCGTCGAGCACGAGGAGGTTCGCCTCGCGCGCGAACTCGCGGGCCAGCAGGAGGCGCGAGCGCTCGCCCCCGGACAGTGAGCCGATCGGCGCGTCGGCGATCGCCGGATCGAACAGGAATTCCTTCAGGTATCCCTTGATGTGCTTCTTGTGGCCGCGGACGTCGATCCAGTCGCCGCCATTGGCGAGCACGTCCTTCACCCGCCGCTGCGGCTCCATCAGCTTGCGCTGCTGGTCGATGACGATGCCGCTCAACGTTTTGGCCAGAGTCACCGTGCCGCTGTCGGGCTCGACCTCGCCGGTCAGCAGCTTGAGCAAAGTCGTCTTGCCTGCGCCGTTCGGACCGACGACGCCGATGCGGTCGCCGCGCTGGATGCGCAGGGTGAAATCGCGGATGATCTGCCGCTCGCCGAAGCTCTTGCCGACCTGGTCCGCCTCGATCACCGTCTTCGAGCGCACGTCGTCCTTCGCGAGCGCCAGCTTGGCTGTGCCCGCGGCGCCGAGCATCGCTGCCCGCTGCGCCCGCATCTCGTGGAGCTTGGTGAGCCGTCCCTGGTTGCGGCGGCGGCGCGCGGTGACGCCCCGCTGGAGCCAGTGAAGCTCGATCTTGAGTTTCGCATCGAGCTTCTCGGCGGCGCGCGCCTCCTCGTCGTAGACGCGCTCGGTCCACGCCTCGAACCCGCCGAAGCCGATCTCGGCGCGCCGAAGCTCGCCGCGGTCGAGCCACAGGCACGAACGCGTCAGCCGCGTGAGGAAGGTGCGGTCGTGGCTGATCGCGATGAACGCGCCCTTGAAGCGCTTGAGCCAGTCCTCGAGCCATTCGATCGCACCGAGGTCGAGATGGTTGGTCGGCTCGTCGAGAAGCAGCACGTCGGGGTTCGATCCGAGCGCACGGGCGATCGCGGCGCGCCGGCGCTCGCCGCCGCTTGCGGTCGCCGTCGGCC
>NZ_WJSQ01000166.1 GCF_009720245.1 Sphingomonas segetis
TTTTCACAGCTCAGCTCAAGGCGGTCGGTCGATGAGACCGATTGGCGAAAAGCTGGTCATCGCCACCCACAATCCCGGCAAGCTGCGCGAGATTGCGGCGCTGGTCGCTCCACTCGGCATCGCTTGCTCGCCGCCGCCGACCTTGCACTTCGGCTCGACCGGCTCAAGCGCGACGGGCTGACGGTGAACCCCTCGCGCATAGAGGGTGGCAGCCCGAGCAATGTCGTCCCGGATCTCGCGGTCCTGCGCGTCAACATGCGTCCGCGCACCCCCGGGATCGAAGCGGCGGCGAAGCGCGAGATTGAGGAAGCGGTCGCCGCTGTGCGCGCCGAGCGCGAGGTCGAGATCGAGCTGAGCGGCGGCTTCGGACGGCCGCCCAAGCCGCTCACGTCCGAAGCCGAGGCTCTGTTCAACCTCGTGAAACAGGCGGGCGCCGACCTCGGCCAGTCGATTGCCTGGCAGCCATCCGGCGGTGTTTGCGACGGCAACAACATCGCCGCGTGCGGCGTGCCCGTGGTCGACACGATGGGCATCCGTGGGGGCAAGATCCACAGCATGGACGAGTTCCTGATCACCGAAAGCCTCGGCGAGCGAGCCGCTTTGTCGGCCGTCACGATCCTGCGCCTGATGGAGGCGGCATGAGCTATCGCGTGCGGCCGGCGACCGGCGAGGACTACAAGGCGATCTACCAAATGGCGAAGTTGACCGGCGGCGGCTTCACCAACCTTCCGCCCGACCGGCAGACGCTCGTCGCCAAGCTCGACCGGTCGATGCGGAGCTTCGAGCGCGAAGAGGAAAGCCAGACCGGAGACCTTTACGTTTTCGTGCTCGAGGACCCCAAGACGAACCGGATCCGCGGCACCTGCCAGGTGTTCGGGCAGGTCGGTGTCACCCAGCCCTTCTATTCCTATCATCTGAGCACGCTGACCCAGTCGAGCCCCGAGCTCGGCAAGACCTTCCGCAACCAGCTGCTCACGCTGACGACCGACCTAGAAGGCTCGTCGGAGGTCGGCGGTCTGTTCCTCCATCCCGAGCTGCGCGCGGGCGGCTGGGGTTCGCTGCTGGCGCGCAGCCGTTATCTGTTCATCAAGCTGCACCGGCAGCGGTTCGGCGACCGAACGCTGGCGGAGCTTCGCGGTGTGATGGACGAGGCGGGGAACGCGCCCTTCTGGGACGCGCTCGCCGGCAAGTTCTTCGGCATGACCTTCCCGGAGGCTGACGAGTTCAATGCAGTCCACGGCACCCAGTTCATCGCCGACCTGATGCCGCGCTCGCCCGTCTACGTCGCGCTGCTGACCGACGGAGCGAAGGCGGTAATGGGGCAGCCGCACCCGAGCGGCAAGGCAGCGCTGCGGATGCTCGAGGAGGAAGGCTTTTACTTCGACCGCTACGTCGACATTTTCGACGGCGGTCCGACAGTCACTGCGGACACCGACGACATTCGCACCGTGCGCGAGTCGGCGCGCGAGAAGGTGTGCGAGATCGGCGAGGGAGGAAAGGCGACGGCGCTCGTCGCGGCCGGAAGGCTCAAGGATTTCCGCTGCTGCTACACGAGCGTGAAGAAGCTGCCGAAGAAGGGCGTCTGCATCGACGCCGAAGCCGCCGACCTGCTCGAGGTCGGCGTCGGCGACGATGTGGTGATGGTCGCGCGCTGATGCCGCTGACGGAAATCAACTTCGACGGGATCGTCGGGCCGAGCCACAATTATGCCGGGCTGAGCTTCGGCAATGTCGCGTCGATGGGTCATGCGGGCCAGGTGTCGCGGCCGCGCTCGGCTGCGCTGGAAGGCATCGACAAGATGCGCGCCAATCTGGCGCTCGGACTGGCCCAGGGAATTTTCCTTCCCCACCCGCGGCCGCACCGCGGCTGGCTGGCGCGGCTCGGTACGAGCATCGAAGAGGCCGAGCCGACGATTGCCGCGAACGCCATGTCGGCATCGCCGATGTGGGCGGCCAATGCCGCGACCGTATCGCCGGCGCCGGACACCGCCGACCGCAAGTGCCACCTGACGGTCGCGAACCTTCGGACCATGCCGCACCGGAGCCTCGAGTGGCGCTCGACGCTGAGCCAGCTGCTCGTCGCGTTCAGGGACGGAGCTTATTTCCAGGTCCATCCGCCGGTGCCGCCGGCGTTCGGCGATGAAGGCGCCGCGAACCACATGCGCCTCGCGAGCGGCCACGCCGAGCCCGGGCTCGAGATCTTCGTTTACGGCGTATCGGGAGGCGCCTTCCCGGCGCGCCAGCATGTCGAAGCGTCCAAGGCGATCGCCAGGCTGCACCTGCTCGATCCGGGGCGAACCGTCTTCGTCCAGCAGTCCGAGGCAGCGATCGCGGCCGGCGCATTCCACAACGATGTCGTCGCTGTCTCCAACGAGCGCGTCCTCTTCGCGCATGAGCAAGCCTTCGCCGACAAGCAGCGGCTGCTCGATGCCTGCCAGACGAACGTTCCCGGATTCGAATATGTCGAGGTCGCCGCGGCAGAAGTCCCGCTCGAGGACGCCGTGAAGTCGTACCTGTTCAACGCGCAGCTGGTGAGTTCGCCGGACGGCGAGATGACCCTCGTCGTCCCCACCGAAGCGCGCGAGACGGCGTCGGTTTGGCGCTGGATCGAGCGACACCTTGCCGGCAACGGGCCCATCCGCCGGGTCGAAGTCGTCGACGTGCGCGAGTCGATGGCGAACGGTGGCGGGCCGGCGTGCCTCAGGCTGCGCGTGGTCGCCGATCCGGCCACGATCGATCCGCGCTTCCTTGCCGACGAGGCCAGGCTCGACCGCATTGCCGACGTGGTTCGCCAACACTGGCCGGAGCAAATCGCCCACGACGCGCTGCAGCGGCCTGAACTGATCGCCGATGTCGAACGCGCCCGCTCGGCGCTGCTCGATACATTGGGGCTGTCGGAGCTCGCCTCCGCCTAGTCCCGGAGCGGGACAAAAGGCCAAGTGTTACTGCCACTTTAACCCTGTTCTTTAGCATCCGAACGGCGCAAAACAGCCGTTCAGGCGTTCATGCGTTAACGATGGTGATGCTCAGGAAACTCGGCCGGCTGTTCACGATCAAGACGCGCCTCGAGGCGTGGCTGGTGATTTATGCCATTGCGCTCGGCGCGGTCGAACGCGGCCGGCTCTACCTCGAAACCTATCCCGGTTGGGGCGGCATTCTTCTCGCGCTTGCCTGCACCGGGGTCGTGTTCATCGCCGGCGCCAAGCTGCTCGATTCGGTAAAACCGCAGCCGGCGCTCGCCGGCGTTGCTTATCGGGCACCGCTACGGCGCCGGGTGCTCACTGGTCGTAGTCGACCCACGCGCCAGCCGCTTCGTCGCGCTTCAGAACCACCGATTTCACGTCGCACAGATTAACGCCGGCCCAAGTCACGGCGTCCTTCCCCGCCACCTTTGCACGGATGTCGAATGCGCAGTCCGGATTGTCGAACTTGATCGGCGCGCCGGCGCCCGGCGCGGGCGCCGGCGCGAGCGGCTTCCACTCCTCTGTCCCGGCGCGCCGGATCGAGAGGTCGGCAAGCGGCGTGCCGGTGGCGTTGACCAGGGTGAAATTGGAAGCGCCGGCATGAGCCGTCGTGGCGGTCGCCAGCATTGCGAGCAGAAGGGCGACTCTCTTCGTCATGGGCGCCACCATAATATGATGGCGCCCACGGAGAAATATGGAGATTTGCCTAGAGGCTAAGCCGCGTCGAGCTCGGCATAGCTGGGGCGGCGCCCACTCCAGAACACCGGCGCGGCGGCAGGTCCCTGCGTTGCCGCGTCCGTGAGGGGAAGTGCGGTCGAGCAGAAGGCGCATTCGGCCGAGATGCGGCCGATCAGCCAGTGCGTCCGCCCGCACCCCGGACAGTGGTTGACTTCGCCGTCATGATAGACCGCATGATAACCGCGCACAGCCGGGTTGAAGGCTTTGCGGCGGGACTCGATCGAACTCAGCATGGTGCGTTCCTTCGAAACCATTTCACCCGTAACGAGCGGCGAGTCGTTAGGTTTCAAGGATGATCTGCCACGCCGCCGTCCGTGTCATTGCGGGGCACGAAGACTGTTTCAGTGTGGCACATCCGCCGCCGCGGATTTGATTTGTCGCAGAAGCGGCATCCCCGCCTGTGGATATTTACCATCTCTTAGGCATTCCGGGTGGATGGTCGGGGGGTTCTCTAGCGGAGGGGGACCCAGTGGAGTCGAACGAGCGTTACTATCGGCGCCGGGCAGTCGAGGAACGGATGGCCGCGCAACGGGCCATGACCGACACCGCGCGCGCATGGCATGCCAAGCTTGCAGAGGATTTCGCCCAGCGCGCCAGCGCCGGCACCGCCTGCATCCAGAGCGCCGTCGCAAGTTAATCTTGCTTCCATCGGAAATTCATCCAATCCACGGTCGACGTGGAGGATTGGGAACAGTTTTTCGCCGAAAAGAGCCGCCGCCGCTTCGAAGTGGAGCGGGAGGAAATGCGCCGCGACCGGCTCAGGCTGGCGCTCGCAGCCGGTCTCATAGGGCTGCTCGTGATCGTGGCGATCGTGGGTCTCGCGATCGTCGCCTGATCGGATCACGTGAAGGCCCGCCCTCGCGCCAGAGAGGGCGGACCCCCCTTGTGCCGGTCGGCCTGAAGCCGAGCCGGCCCGCCGGATGCTATCATCTCGGCCAACGGAAGTTAACGGGAATTTTACAGCGCCCTTCATCGGGACTCAGTTTCGGGTTGATCGATCGCGTCGAGCACCGCCTCCGGCGCGACCCGTCGCTTCATCTCGTCGATCCCTTGACGATGCGGCGACGGCGGAGCGCGTCGATGTTGCGCTTCAAGGCGCCGTTAAGGCTCCGGTCGTCGCTCATGCGCGGCGCAAATGAAGGCGCATCGGCAGCGTTCCGGAAGGCTTGCGCCATCCGGCTGCCGCCCCTATGTCGCGCCCCTGCCAATTTCGGCAATTCGCGCGCCCGTAGCTCAGCTGGATAGAGCACCAGACTACGAATCTGGGGGCCGGAGGTTCGAATCCTTCCGGGCGCGCCATTTTCTCCTTACAGACGCAGCGATGCGACAGCCGCTGATCCTGCCGGTGCTTTTGCTCGGCGCCTGCTCCACCTCAGGCGGGCCCTACCCGTCGCTTCAGCCGCGTGCGGCGGAGTCGATCGATCCGCGGCTGGAGCCCGTCAGGCCGATCAACGACCGGCCGGTGGCTCCGGCGCTTGCGGCGCAGCTCGCCGCGCTGGTTGCGCAGGCGCGGGCGGGCGACGCGGAATTCGCGCCTGCAATCGCCGAGGCGGAGCGGCTCGC
>NZ_WJSQ01000167.1 GCF_009720245.1 Sphingomonas segetis
CTCCGGTCGGCAAAGGCGATCGGGGGCGGGTCGAGTTGCCGCGCCATGGGCGTGTCCGCGTGGCCCGTCGCCCCGTGGCAGCTCGCGCAATCCTGCTGGAAGAGCGCCGCCCCGCGCGCCAGGTCGGGTGCCTTACGAGGGCCGAGGGGCACCGGATAAGCGGCAAGCAAATCGGCGCCGAGCTTGCGCGCGGCGGCAGCGACCTGATCGGGTGCTGCCTTGCGATCGATCAGCGCCCGCAGCGCATCACCTTGCGCGACCAGCTTCGTCTTCGCGGGTTTCGCGGGGAGCGCTGCGAGTTTCTCTGAGACGGCGCCCGAAAACTCGCGCATCTCGGCATATTCGGACGCGCTGACGACCTTGCCGTTCCCGACCGCGCCGCCATAGTCGACCGCCATATAGTCGAGCAGCTGCCACGCGGTCTGCACGTCCGGAGGCTGCGCCGCGAAAGCGGGAGTGACCCAGAAGAGTGCGAGCAGGCTGAGCAAGGCTAGGAGGCGGCGCGGCATCAGCGCGGCGTAGCTCTCCTGCGAATGATTATCAATAGCTGCCTAGCGGGGCGGGTAGCGCAGTCGCCCAAGGAAGCGCGACACGCTCAGCCGCTGGTCGGACGAGCCGCGCCACTCGGCCTTCATTTTCTCGATCTTCATCACGTCGTCGATGCGCCGGTCGAGGAAGCCGGCGGTTTCGGTCCAGCCTTCGCTGTTGTCGTTGAGCCAGACCAGCAGCGTCGAGCCGTAAACCGCGCCGAGAGTCATGCGCTTGGTATAGTGGTTGAAGTCCGTGCTGGCATCGCCCGCGATACGCCACATCGCGTCCGCCGTCCGCCACGAGATGCGCAGCGCCAGCGGCAAGTTCTGCGGCATGGCGAGGATCGCGAGCGCGCGCCTTGCCGCTTCGCGCGCCGGCTCCATGATCTCGAGCCTGCGCCACACCAGAGCGCGGATCTTCTCGCGGATCTTGAGCGGAGCGAGCCGCTCGGGCGTGAAATAAGCCTCGAGGCCGCGGTCGACCTCCTGGATGTATACGTCGATCATGGCCGCCTGGCCCTTGGGCATGGCGAGCCGCGCCTGGACGGGGTCGATGCCGAGCTGCTGCGCGGCGGAATCGACCGCCTGCCGTGTCCAGCCGTCGAACACGGCGTTCTCGCCGACCGCGAGCGCCAGCCGCCGGCGAAGCAGTTCGAGAGGACTGGGATCAGCCATGCAAGCTCAACTGGGCGGCTCGGGCAGCGGACGCAAGCCCCGATCGGGCAGCCGAACGAGAACCAGCGCGGCCGCGATCGCGACGGCACCGGCCGCATCTGCCGCCGACAGCGTCTCGCGATAGGCGAACCAGCCAATCGCGGCCGAAATTGCCGGCTGGGTCAGGAGCGCGAGCCCGACGACCAGCGGCGGCAGCGTGCCGATCGAATAGACCAGCAGTCCCTGGCCCAGGACCTGGCTCGACAGGGCGAAGATCAGGAGCGGCGCCCAGTCGTGCGGCCAGATCGTCTCTCCGAGGACAAGGCTGATGAACAGCAGGACCGGCACCGAGAAGCTGGTCGCGAGGATCAACAGCGGCATCGGCTGTAGCTCGGTCCGGCCGCGCTCGACGAAGATCAGGTATCCGCCGTAGAACAGGCCGGCGACGAGGGTCAGCAGGTCGCCGGCGAAATTCTTCGGGCTGAGCTCGTAGCTGCTGCTCATCAGCAAAGCGGCCCCGCCGAGCGCGAGGAGCAGGGCCAGGCTCTGTTTCAGCGACGGCGCGCGGTGCACCAGGATCAGACCGTAGACCGCGAAGACGAAACTCCCCGAATTGCCGAACAGGGTCGCATTGCCGAGCTTGGTCATGAGAATGCCGGCGTTCCACGCGGCAAGGTCGAGCGAATAGAAGATGGCCGCGATCGCGACGGTGGCGATCAGTCCGCGCCGCGGCCAGTGCGCCGGCTGACCCGCGATTCGGCCGACCAGCAGCAAGAAAGGAAGCGCAAGCGCCAGCCGCCAGAAGCCGGTCGCAACCGGCCCGACGTCCGCAAGCCGCACCAGCCACGGACCGAACGCCAGCGCGAGATTGCCGAGCAACAGCGAGGGGAAGGCGAGGCGGTGGACCTTGTGCTGAGTCACCGGGCGCGCATAGCGGCGATGCCGCAGGAATCTAGGGCGCGTATTTGGCCCGGAGCTCGTAGAGCGCGATCGCCGCGCGTGCCGCGGCGCCGCCCTTGTCGAACCGGCCGGGGTCGCAGCGGGCGACGGCCTGATCCTCATTGTCGAGCGTGAGGATGCCGTTTCCGATCGCGTAGCCCTGGAGCGTCAGGTCCATGATCCCGCGTGCGCTTTCGTTCGAGACGACTTCGAAGTGATAGGTGTCGCCGCGGATCACGACCCCGAGCGCGACGAAGGCGCAGAAGCGCCCGCTGCGCGCCGCAAGCGCGATCGCTCCTGGAAGCTCGAGGGCGCCCGGGACGGTCAGCGTCTCGTGCTTGTGGCCGGCCGATTCGATCGCCCTCCGCGCGCCGTCGAGCAGCATGTCGTTGAGGTGCGGGTAGAAGCGCGCCTCGACCAGAAGAAATGTCGACAAATCCCTATTCCTCCACCTCGATCGGCCGTTCCTCGATGATCGCCAGGCCGTATCCGGAAAGCCCGACCGGCGCGTGCCGGGTGTTCGACAGCAAGATCATGTCATGGATCCCAAGCGCCGCGAGGATCTGCGCGCCGGTGCCGTAGCCGCGCACCGCATCGCCGACCTCCGCCGGCTTGCCGGAACGCAGGTCGATCGATCGCGACAGGGAGCCCGGCGCTGCGGCGTGAAGGGTGACGACAACGCCCGAGCCCGCCTCCTCGATCATTCGCATCGCGCCGTGGAGAAGGCCGGCCTTGGGCCCTTTCTCTCCGAACAAATCGGCGAACAGGTCGAGGCTGTGCATCCGCACCAGCACCGGCTTCGAACTGTCGAGCGTTCCGTGGACCAGCGCGAGCTGCTCCTCGCCGCTCGACTTGTCGCGGAAGACCTGTGCCTGCCACTTCGCGCCGCTGTTGGCCGCGAAGGGACAGATCGCGACCCGCTCGACCAGATGGTCCTTCTGCAAACGGTAGGCGATGAGGTCGCGGATCGTGCCGATCTTGAGGCCGTGCGCCCGCGCGAAGTCCATCAGGTCGTCGAGCCGCGCCATCGTCCCGTCCTCGCGCAGGATCTCGCAGATCACGCCCGACGGGTTGAGTCCGGCGAGCCTGGCGACGTCGACGGCGGCCTCGGTGTGCCCGGCGCGCACCAGCACGCCGCCGGCCCGGGCGACGAGGGGGAAGACGTGTCCAGGGGAAACGATCGCTTCGGGGCCGTGGGAGGCATCGATTGCCACGGCGATCGTGCGCGCGCGATCTGCGGCGCTGATGCCGGTACTGATTCCGTCGCTCGCCTCGATCGAGACGGTGAAGGCGGTCTCCATCCGGCTGCGGTTGGTCCGGGTCATCGGCTCAAGGCCGAGCTGGTCGGCACGGTCCTTGGTCAACGCGAGGCAGACGAGCCCGCGGCCGTGGCGGACCATGAAGTTGATTGCGTCCGGAGTCGCCATCTGCGCCGGAATGACGAGGTCGCCCTCGTTCTCACGATCCTCATCGTCGACGAGGATGAACATGCGGCCGTTGCGCGCCTCGTTGATGATTTCTTCGGGACCGACCAGGACCTCGGCTGTCCCGCGCTGGATGAGCTTTTCGAGGCGACCGAGAGTCTCGGCGGTGGGATTCCAGTCGGGCTGGCCGAGCTTGCGGAGCGAATTGGGGTGGAGCCCGGCGGCGCGGGCGAGGCCGGCACGGCTCACTTCGCCGGTCGCGACGATGGCTTCGAGGCGGTCGATCAACGTAGTGCTCACCCGCGCCATGTATCACATCACAATGTGATGAAAAGTAGGAACAGATATGTTCCTACTGTGATCGCACCGCCATCATTCGCTCGATATACCGCGCCAATACGTCGACTTCGACATTGAGCTGTCGCTCAGCGGCAAGTTCGCCGAGTGTGGTGTGCTCGGCGGTGTGCGGAATCAGGTTCACCGAGAAGTGCGTCGTTCCGTCTTCGGCGTCGCGGACCTCGTTGACGGTCATCGACACGCCGTCGAGCGCGACCGAGCCCTTCGCCGCGACCATCGCTCCGAGGGCGCGCGGGATGCCGATCCCGACCCGCTTCGAATCGCCTTCCGGGCAAATGCCGACGACGCTGCCGACAGCGTCGACATGGCCCGTGACGATATGGCCGCCGATTTCGTCGCCGAGGCGCAGCGACCGCTCGAGGTTGAGCCGCGCGCCCTCGCGCCAGTGGTCCGCGGCGGTTTTCGACAGAGTCTCGCCCGAGACGTCCACTGCAAACCAGTCGTCGCCCTTGTCGACGACCGTCAGGCAGACCCCCGAGCAGGCGATCGAGGCGCCGAGGTCGACGCTGTCCATGTCATAGCAGCAAGCGATCACCAGACGCAGGTCGCCGCGCTGCTCGGCGGTGCGGACGGTGCCGACGTCGGTGACGATCCCGGTGAACATGGCCGCGGCTTAGTCCGCCCTCACCCGCTCGTAAACTTCGAGGCGGTCGACGCCGAGCCTTTGCTCGTCAACGAGATCCCAGCGGCCGTGCGCATCGGCGATCGCCTCGAGCCCGACATAGCCGAAGCTCGATTTGCCTTCGCCGACGATGATCGGCGCGCGGTAGATGAGGATGCGATCCACCAGATCGTCGCTCAGGAAGGCCGTCGCCGTCGCCGAGCCGCCTTCGACGAGCAGGTCGTTGACGTCATGAAGCCCGCACACATCTGTCGGATTTCTCAGGATTTCCCAGCCGTCGACCGCTTCGCCTCGGGTCAGCAGGGCTCGTCTCGGCGAGCGCTCCTCGAGTCCCGGAAGACGGACGTCCAACCTGGGCTCGTCGGCCAGGTAGGTTCCGCGGCCGACGAGGATCATGTCGCTGTGGGCGCGCTCGAGATGGACGTGGCGGCGTGCGTCCTCGCCTGTGATCCACTTCGATTCGCCCGACGGCAGCGCGATCTTGCCGTCGATCGACAGCGCGAGCTTGAGCGTTATTCGCGGACGACCGAGCTCGAGCCGCGTCAGCCAGCCCGACAGCGACCGGCGCGCGGCTTCGCGCTCGACCCCGAGCGTCACCTCAATGCCCGCGCGGCGCAGGCGGCGGATGCCCTTGCCCGAGGTGCGCGGATCGGGGTCCTTGAGCGCGATCATCACGCGCGTGGGCTGCAATTCGAGCAGCAGGTCGGTGCACGCGGGTCCGCGATCGCTC
>NZ_WJSQ01000168.1 GCF_009720245.1 Sphingomonas segetis
CCGGCAGCCAGGGCGGACAGGGCGCGCAGCCCGGCACCGGCGGCGCCCAGCCGCGAACCCGCGAAGCGGGCTCGCTCGGCTCCGGGTTCCTCGTCTCGCCCGACGGCTACATCGTCACCAACAATCACCTGATTCAGGGCCTGACCGGGACCGGCACCGTCGACACCGTCACCGTCACGATGACCAACGGCAAGGAATATGCCGCGCGGATCGTCGGGCGCGACGAGACGTCCGATCTCGCCGTGCTCAAGATCGACGGCAAGAACCTGCCATTCGTCCAGTGGGGCGACAGTACGAAGGCGCGCGTCGGCGACTGGGTGATCGCCATCGGTGACCCCTATGGAGTCGGCAGCACCGTCACCGCCGGGATCATTTCCGCGCTCCATCGCGGGATCACCGGCGTTGGCGCCTACGACCGCTACATCCAGACCGACGCCGCCATCAACATGGGCAACAGCGGCGGGCCGATGTTCGACCTCAACGGCAATGTCATCGGAATCAACTCCGCGTTGATCTCGCCCAACGGCGCGTCGGTCGGGATAGGGCTCGCGATCCCCGCTGAACTGGCGCGCCCCGTCATCGACGCTCTGATGAAGGGCCAGCGCCCGCAGCGCGGCTATCTCGGCGTGGGGCTGCAGCAGCTCGACGAGAATCTGGCCGCCGGCTTTGGCTTGCCGAAAGACAGCGGCGAGGTCGTCCGCACGGTTGTGCCCAACGGCCCCGCCGCGCGCGCCGGAATCCAGCAAGGCGACGTGATCGTGAAGGTGGACGGCAAGGACGTCACGCCCGAGCAAACCGTGTCCTTCCTCATCGCCAACAGCAAGGTCGGTTCGAAGATCCCGATCGAGATCATCCGCCAGCACAAGCGCGGCACGGTCTATGTCACGCTCGCCGACCGCCCCACCGAAGACGCGTTGCAAAAGATCGCGGGCGGCGGTTCCACGACCCAGGATGACAGCGGCACCACCGAGGTCGCGCCTCAGAAAGCGCTTGGGCTGTCGCTCGCCCCGCTCACGCCCGAGCTCGCGAAGTCGGCCAACCTGCCGTCCACCGCGCGGGGCGTGATCATCACTGCCGTCGACCCGAACTCCGACGCCGCCGAGCAGGGCCTCCAGCGCGGCGACCTCATCCTGTCGGTGAACAACCAGCCGGTGACGCAGCCGGCGCAGGTGATCGCCGGCACCGAAGGAGCGCGCAAGGCGGGCCGCACGAGCGTGCTCCTGCTGGTCAAGCGCGGCAACTCGCCCGAAGCGTTCGTCGCCGTGGAGATCGCCAACAAGTAGCCGCTGCGGCAGACCGCTTGCGCTCGAGCTGATAGCCTTCGCGTCGGCTGCTATCCCGCTGTCGAGCCTACGCTCTCCGCCTCTTTCGCGCCAGCGAAGCCGCACTGCTTCTGCTCCATCGGAATTTGCTTCGTGATCCGGGTGGCGTTCTCGGCGTACGCTTCCGTCACCGAACCTGAATTCACCGTCTTGCCGCGAAGCGGGCTCACGCCTCCGCAGATATGGAATACGTGAGGCGTCGAAGATTTCTTCGCGCCGTTCTCGGGAGCGATCCAGTAAACGACGTCCTGGCCCGCCGGATGGGCCGCGTCCTTCGTCGCATCGGCAACGGTCTTGGAATCTCTGGCGATGTCTTTCGCTTGCTCCGCGACCTCGGGCGAACAAGCCGTTGTCGGTTGACCCGTTTTGATCTGGTCAGCGCATTGGTTCATGTCCTGGGTATATTGCTCGACCGACGGCGGATTCCAGCTCACCCCGATCAGGGTGGCGATCACAGCGAGAACCACACCTAGTCCGCCCGCGATCTTCTTGTTCTTGGGATCCATGTCCTTGTCCATGAAGATCAGGACGATGAGCGGCAGAAAGGCGATGACTGTGATGATCGCGCCCAGCTGGTTCTGGAAAAAGAACTTGGCGCTGTCGGATTCGCGGGCCGGATCATGCTTGTTGGCCGCCTTCCACAGCAGGCTGCCGACGATCGCAAAGATCGCGATTCCAACTAGAATCCCGATCAGAAGCGGAAGGTTTCCATGATCGAACTTGTGCCGATAGAGCAGGACGACGCCGGCGATCTCTGCACCGATGGCGATGACCCACGAAACTGCCGCAAAAATTCGAAGGCGCGTCGCAGCAGACTTCTGACCTTGCGTAGCACGCCATTCCTTGGTGACGTCGACGTCATCGTTGGGTCTATTGTCGGACATGCTCAGATTCCCCCATATCCATGTGCCTGCATCAGAAGTGACCGACCTTCCTATCATGATCAAGCTTGATACGAGAGCGTTCGTCAGCAGGAGGTGGCTGTGGGCTGGTATCTGAGGAAAAGCCTGAGGCTCGGCCCGCTCAGGATTAATCTTTCCAAATCGGGAATTGGCGCGTCGGTCGGGGTAACGGGGCTACGGGTGGGGACCGGTCCCAAGGGCCCTTATCTGCACGGCGGACGCGAGGGCCTCTATTTCAAGGAGTCGCTGTCGAAGCGAACTCAGCAGATTACCGCCCCGGAAGACACGCAACGCGAGCCGACTGGGAGCGAAGAGGCCGAGCATGCGGCCGGTGAGGAGCAGGCGGACGCCCACCCGACGAACAAGGCCAACGGCACGCCCGTGATCCGCCAGATCGGCAGTCGCCTGCTTCGCGGCATCCTCGGCGGGCTGATGCGGCGCTAGGAGAGGATTCGCATTGTTCGCGATCAGCTTTAAAGAGGCGCCAGGAAGAGGAGTAGGCGTGGCCGACAATTGTGACGTGATCGCCGGTCTCGAGCGCGAGTGGCGCGATGCGCTGTGCAGCAAGGACCTCCAGCGGCTGCGCTCCCTGATGCACCCGGATTTCGTGCTCATCGGGACGCGTTCGACGGGGCCGTTCATGATGAGCCGCGACGAATGGCTCGACGCGATCCAGCGCCGCCAGGTCGACACGATCGAATTCGACGTTCGCGACGCGACCGCGCTCGACGACGTGATGATCGGCACCGTTCATGCCCGCTGGAAGCTCAAATATCTCGGCCGCGCGATCGAGGATTGCGTCCTCCTGACCGACGTCTGGGTCAAGGATGGCGACCGCTGGCTCGCCATCCGGCGTCACTCGACCCCGGCGCCCGCCGGCCAGTGCGGCAATCTAAAAGGGGAATAGATGGCACGCGAAGAGTCGCTCCGCGCGGACGGTAAGATCAAGGAGCTGACGCTCCGCGGAATCGTGCTCGGAGCGCTGATCACGGTGCTGTTCACTGCCGCGAACGTCTATCTCGGGCTTCGCGCCGGATTGACCTTCGCGACCTCGATCCCCGCCGCGGTAATCTCGATGGCCGTGCTCAGAGGCTTCCGCGATTCGACGATCCAGGAAAACAACATCGTCCAGACGATCGCGTCGTCGGCCGGCACCTTGTCGGCGATCGTGTTCGTCCTTCCCGGCCTGGTGATGGTCGGCTGGTGGACCGGCTTCCCGTATTGGCTTTCCGTCGCGGTCATCGCGATCGGCGGCATCCTCGGGGTGATGTACTCGGTCCCGCTGCGCCGCGCGCTGGTCACCGGTTCCGACCTTCCCTACCCCGAAGGCGTCGCTGCCGCCGAAGTGCTCAAGGTCGGCGCCGGCGTCGGCGGGCCCGAGGAGAACCGCCGCGGGCTGGCCGCGATGATTTTCGGTGCGCTGGTCTCGGCCGCCTATCCGCTGCTGGCCAAGATGAAGCTCGTCGCCGAGGCTGCGACCGGAACGTTCCGGATCGGCTCCGGCGCGACCACGCTCTCGGCCGGCCTGTCGCTCGCCTATGTGGGGGTCGGTCACCTCGTCGGGCTGGCCGTCGGCCTGTCGATGCTGGCCGGGATCATCGTCGGGTTCATCGTGCTGCTGCCCATCTATACCGCGGGCGGCCCGCCGGCGGGCATCGCGCTCGCCGATTTCGTCGGCACCGCATTCACCGAAAAGGTGCGCTTTGTGGGTGCCGGCACGATCGGCGTCGCCGCCATCTGGACCCTGCTCAAGGTGATCGGCCCGATCTTCCGCGGGATCGTCGCCGCGCTTGCGGCGAACCGCGCCCGCCGCGCTGACGGCAATGCCTCGCTCGACATCACGGAACGCGACATGCCGATCACCATCGTCGGCGGCGTGATCCTGCTTTCGATGCTTCCGATCGGCTTTCTTCTCAATGCCTTCGCGACCACGAACCCGATCGCCGCGCAACCCGGAGCGACGCTCGCGCTGAGCATCGTCTACATCCTCATTGCCGGCGTCGTGATCGCGGCCGTGTGCGGCTACATGGCCGGGCTCATCGGTGCCTCCAACAGCCCCATCTCGGGCGTGGGCATTCTCTCCGTGCTCGGCATTGCCATCATCCTGGCGCTGCTGTTCCCGGGCGCCGACGCGGACGCGACGAAATCGCTCGTGGCCTTCGCCTTGTTCGTCACTTCGGTCGTTTTCGGCGTGGCCACGATCTCGAACGACAACCTCCAGGACCTCAAGACCGGCCAGATCGTCGGCGCGACCCCGTGGCGCCAGCAGCTTTCGCTCATCTTCGGCGTGCTGTTCGGCGCCGTCGTGATTCCGCCGGTCCTCGACCTTCTGAACGGCACGTTCGGCTTCGTCGGCGCGCCCGGAGCCGGGCCGGACGCCCTCGCCGCCCCGCAGGCCGCGCTGATTTCGGCGATCGCCCAGGGGGTGCTCGGCGGCACGCTCGACTGGAACCTGATCGGCCTCGGTGCGGCGATCGGTGTCGTGGCGGTGATCGTCGACGAAGCGCTGCGGCGGAGCAAGCGCGGCATGCTCCCGCCGCTCGGCGTCGGGATGGGCATTTACCTGCCGGTCGCGGTGACGGCGCTGATCGTCGTCGGCGCGGTGCTCGGGCACGTCTACAACCGCTGGGCGGAGCGGCAAGCGGACCCCGGCTTCGCCGAACGGATGGGGGTGCTTGGCGCGACCGGCCTGATCGTCGGCGACAGCCTGTTCAACGTCGCCTATGCCGGCATCGTCGCCGCGACCGACAATCCCGAAACGCTGGCCGTGACGGAAGCCACAGGTTGGCAGGGGCCGGTCGGCGTCCTGTTGTTCGTCGGCATCATCGTCGCTCTCTACGCGACGACCCGGCGGCGCGCCGCGAAGCCGCTCGACTCACCCGCCTAGCACCGCCCGGCGGAGCGCCGCGGGCGCCAGCGGCGGC
>NZ_WJSQ01000169.1 GCF_009720245.1 Sphingomonas segetis
TCGTCATGCCGGTGAAATAAGGCGGGTTCTGGATATAGGTCGATTCCGCCGGCCAGACGTAGGTGTCGCCGCCGGTCACCTCGATGGCCGCGCGCTCCAGAGCGGGCAGCGCCAGCGCGACGCCGGCAAGCGCGCTCTTGTCGGGGCTCGCCGCGCGTTCTTCGGCTTTGATCTGCTCCCACAAATGATGGCCGCCATGCTCGGCGTCGCCGAAGATGTGCGGGTGGCGGCGCTCCATCTTGTCGCAGATGCGCGCGATCACGTCGTCGAGCGTGAATTGGCCGGCTTCCTCGGCTATCTGGCTGTGAAAGACGACCTGGAGCTGGAGGTCGCCGAGCTCGTCGGCGAGCGCATCCATGTCGCCGCGCGCAATCGCATCCGCGACCTCATAGGCTTCCTCGATCGTGTAAGGCGCGATCGTGGCGAAGGTCTGGACGGTGTCCCATTCGCAGCCGGTCTTGGGATCGCGCAGCCGGCGCATGATCTCGCGCAGGCGCTCAAGCGGCACGAGGGGCCCCTGCGCTCGAGCAATCTGGAGGTATGATAATATGCATTATGTAAAATCCAGGATGGATCAAGCGACCAGGATCAGCCAGCGCCCTTCCACGCCCCAGCGGCTCAAGGTCGACAAATAGTTCATGCCGAGGACGTTCAAATCGTCGTTATCGGCGACCTGAAGCCCGATGTTGCGCCGGACAATGCTGCCGACGCTGAGCTCGTCCGCGCGGCCGCGCGCGACGCGAATGATGCCGTTGCCGGTGCGGACGAACTCGTCGGCCCGCGGCGAGACCTTCACGCCCGCCTCCTTTGCCGTCTGCCGGTCGATCGTGGTCATGGTAGCGCCGCTGTCGACGAGGAACTTGACGTTTTGCCCATTCAGCTTGGCATGGACCCAAAAATGACCGTCGATGGCCATCGGGATGCGAGTCACCGCCCCCTCGGTCACCGGGCTTCCCAGCGCCTCGGCCTTGAGCCGCTCGGCGAGATAGCCGAAATCGTCGCGGAAGGTGAACAGGACGAAGCCCGCGGCGAAGATCACGACCCAGGCCATGGCCATGGTCACCAGCTTCGCCATCGGCTCGCGCCGCGACATCAGGGCGCCGAGCACGAGCATCATCGCCATCAGGATGTAGACTCCGCCGAGCATCAGGTCGTTGGTCATCATCAGGCGATCTCGAACCCGTCATAAGCCGGCGCTGCCCAGTCGGGCAGCTCCGAAGCAAGCGTTCGATAATCGAGGCTGTTCCCCATGTGAACGAGACAAAGCTGGCCGACGCGCAGCTGCCTCGCCCAGCCGAGCACGGCATCGAGATGGGCGTGCGTCGGGTGCGGCCGGCGCGTCAGGCAGTCGGCGATCCACACGTCGGCGCCTTGATACAATGCCGCCATCCCGTCCGTTAAGTCACTGAAGTCGACGGCGTAAGCGACCGAATGACCAGCTTCGTCGAAGCGCATCCCGAGCGATTTCGTATCTCCGTGCGGCTGATCGACGAAGCGCGTGCGTACATCGCCGAACGCGAGCTCGGCGCCGAGCTTCCGCGCTTCGACGATCGGCCGGTAGAATTCGGATTGGGCAAAGGCATAACCGAAGCGCTGCCGAAGTACCTCGAGGACCTCGGCGCGGGCGTGAAGCGACACCGGCCCCTGGTTTGCCCGCGCTACTGGCCTGAGTTCGTCGATTCCGTGGCAATGATCGCCGTGGACATGGGTGACGATCACCCCCTCCAGCCCGCCCACGTTCGCGGCGAGCAGCTGCTGACGCAGGTCGGGCCCGCAGTCGACGAGCATCCGCTCGCCGGCGCTCTCGACCAGGATCGACGTACGCAGCCGAACGTTGCGCGGCTCCGCTGGATCGCACTGCCCCCAGTCGTTGCCGATCTTCGGGACTCCGGTCGACGTCCCGCAACCGAGAATGCGAACTCTCACGCGGCCTTTGCGAACAATTTGAAAAAGTTGGCGGTGGTGGCGTCGGCGAGATCTTCGGGATCCTCTCCCCTCAGCCGAGCCACGAAGCTCGCGGTTTCGGCGACGAACGCCGGCTCGCATTTCTTGCCGCGGTGCGGGACCGGCGCGAGGAATGGCGAATCCGTCTCGACCAGCATCTGGTCGGCGGGCAGCCATGTCGCAGTCGCCTGGAGGTCCTGCGCATTCTTGAACGTCACGATGCCCGACAAGGATATATAGAAGCCGAGATCGAGGCCTTTGCGCGCCAACCCGGCCGAACCGGTGAAGCAGTGGAGGACTCCGGTCACCCCCCCCTCCTTCACCGCGGTTTCGAGCATCTCCGCGGTGTCCTGCTCCGCCTCCCGGGTATGGACCACGAGCGGCAGCCCGGTTTCCCGCGCAGCGTCGATATGCGCCTGGAAGCGCTCGCGTTGCGCCTGCCGGTCCGACTTGTCGTAATAATAATCGAGGCCGCACTCGCCGATCGCGATTACGCGCGGATGATCGGCGGCTTCGACCAGCGCCGCGGCGCCGAGGTCGGGATGGGCGTCGGCCTCGTGCGGGTGGACGCCGACACTTGCCCACACGTCCGGCTCGCGCTCGGCGAGCGCGACGATGTCGTCCCATTCGCGCTGCCGCGTTGAGATGTTGAGGAAGCCGGCGACGCCGCGTTCGCGGGCGTTGCCGAGCACTTCGGCCTGGCGTTCGACGAGGCCTTCGTAATTGAGGTGGCAATGGCTGTCGATCAGCTTCACGCCGCCTCCTCCTGTTCCAGCTCGAGCCTCGGGAAAAGGGGCGTCGGCTGCGGGATCGGCGCGCCGCCTTCCCCAGCGGCGATGAGCGTCAGCAGCTTGTCGGCCGACGCCGGAATTATCGGCGCGATCGCGCGTGCAAGCTGCCGCACCGCGGCAACCAGCGTGCCGAGGACGGCCGCCATGCGTTCCGGGTCGGTCTTCCTGAGCGCCCACGGCGCCTGGGTGTCGACAAAAGCGTTGCAGGCGAAGACGGCCTTCAGCCAGGATTCGATCCCAACCGAAAAGGCCAGCCGATCGAACGCCTCCGGCACCTCCCCGTCCGCCGCCGCGCGGACCTGCTCGAGCAATTGGCGGTCTTCGCTAGCCTCCCCCGGCGCCGGAAGAATACCGGCCAAATTCTTGTGAACCATCGACAAAGTACGCTGCGCAAGATTGCCGAAGCTGTTCGCGAGTTCGGCATTGGCACGGTTGACGATCGCCTCGGCGCTATAGCTTCCGTCCTGGCCGAACGTGACTTCGCGCAGCAGGAAGTACCGCAGCGCATCGACCCCGAAGCGCTCGGCGAGCAGCATCGGGTCGACGACATTGCCGACGCTCTTCGACATCTTCTCGCCGCGGCTCAGAAGGAAGCCGTGCCCGTACACCTGCCTGGGGAGAGCGATCCCCGCGCTCATCAGGAACGCCGGCCAGTAGACGGCGTGGAAGCGGACGACGTCCTTCCCGATCAAATGGACGTCGGCGGGCCAGTAGCGGCACCACAGCTCGGTATCGTCGGGATAGCCGAGGCCGGTGATATAGTTCGTCAGCGCATCGAGCCACACGTACATGACGTGGCCTTCGCTTCCGGGCACCGGAACGCCCCAATCGAAGCTCGTCCGCGAGATGCTGAGGTCCTTGAGGCCGCCCTCCACGAAGCGCACGACTTCGTTGCGGCGGCTCTCGGGGCGGATGAACTCGGGGCTCGCCGAATAAAGGTCGAGCAGCGGCTGCCGATATTTCGAGAGGCGGAAGAACCAGCTTTCCTCGACCGTCCATTCGACCGGCGTGCCGTGCGGCGACAGTTTCGAACCGTCATCGGCGAGGGACAACTCATCTTCTTCGTAATAAGCTTCGTCGCGGACCGAGTACCAACCCTCGTAGCGATCCAGGTACAGGTCCCCTTTCGCCTCCATGGCCTTCCAGATCGCCTGGCTAGCGCGGTAGTGATCGGCTTCCGAGGTGCGGATGAAGCGGTCGTAAGACACGTTAAGAGTGTCGCACATATGCTGGAAAAGACGTGACATCTTGTCCGCGAAGGCGCGCGGCTCCACGCCTTCGCCGCGCGCTGCCTGCGCCATCTTCAGGCCGTGCTCGTCGGTGCCGGTCTGGAAACGGACGTCCCTTCCCCGCTGCCGCTGGAAGCGCGCCGCTGCATCGGCGGCGATCGCCTCATAGGCGTGGCCGATGTGCGGCGGGCCGTTGGGGTAGCTGATCGCCGTCGTGATGTAGAAGGGCTCGCCCATGGCGATGCCCCTAGCCCCCCGCTCCTAGCGCTTCAAGGAAGCGTCATGGGCAACCTCGGCGAGATAGCCGCCGATCTGGAACACCGTCGCAGCGGGGTCGAGCGAGACCCGCGGCGCGATTGCAGCGAGCTCGCGCGTCTTGGCGTACGCGTCCAGCGCCCGCTCCAGCGAGCCTCCGCGAAGCTGCCGCGCCGCGCGCGCGATCAGCGACGGAGCGAGTTCGAGGAACGCGGCGTAGCGTTCTGTCGCCCCCTTCTTGCCGAGCTCGGTCGCAAGCTCCGCACGCCGGGCGTTGGTGGGATCGCCGTCGCGAAGGATCGCCAGCGCCGAATCCTCGAGCTTGGCAAGTCCGAGTTCGGCAAAGGCGACCGCGCGTCCCGCCGAGCCGAACGACATGGCGGCGACGCGCTCGCGTTCCGCAGCGGTGAGGCCGGGCGATCGGGCCTTGAGGATTGACGTCATGGCGTCTTCGCCGAGCGCATCGAAATGGAGCAGTCGGCAACGCGACCGGATCGTTGGCAGGAGCCGCCCGGGCGCATGGCTGACGAGGAAGAAGAGCGTGTTCGGCGGCGGCTCCTCAAGCATCTTGAGGAGCGCGTTCGACGCCTCCTTGTTGAGTTCGTCCATGCTGTCGATCACCGCCACGCGCCACGGCGACAGCGCCGCGGTCATGCCCATGAACTCGCCCAGCGCGCGGATCTGCTTGACGGTGATGTCGCGGGCGAGCCCTTCGCCTTTCTCCTTCGGCAGCCGTTCGAGCCAGCGCATATCCGGATGGCTTCCGGCTTCGACCAGCTTCACTATCGGATGTTCCTCAGGGCTGGCCAGGCCGGGGGCTTCCGCCGGCGGACCGGCGGCGTCGGCAAGCACGCGCCGCGCGGCGGCATGCGCGAAGCTCGCTTTGCCGACGC
>NZ_WJSQ01000017.1 GCF_009720245.1 Sphingomonas segetis
TGCGGCGGTGCTGATCGGCGCGGACGAGCGGGACGCCGCCTGAGCGGGCGGCTCCCGGCGAGCCTCGAGGTCGCCGCGATCCTGCGGCGCGCCGCTAGCTCTGGAGACTTCGCGGCAATCGTGAAAAAGGGCGATCCGGATCGCGGTTCGCTACTCGTGCTGGTCGCTAGCCGCGGCCGGCATGTCACGTGCATCGAACGCGTGTTGAGCCTGGACGGAACCTATCAATGGCAGGCCGCTGGGCCCCCCGAGTCGGCGAGTTCCGCCGACATTGCTGAATTCGTCGCCAAACGAGCACGCTTCGACGACGACCTTTGGGCAATCGAACTGGATATCGCAGAGCCGGAACGATTCATCGCTGAAACGACCGCTTTGGGTTGACCGTGCGCCGCGGCGGTGAAAAACCTGCAGACAACAACAAGAGCGGGGGGCATTCTCTCGGGGCCAAATTCCGAGAATGCCACGCGAGACGGGGAATCACGGCAGACGCAAGCGGTAGTATTCGCAAGTAATAAGCGCCTGACTTTCGTTGATTCACCGCACGTTTTACGGCGACACTTTTGGCTTCTTTTCGAACGGCGCTGCTGTTTTGTGCTGCGCTCACGGTTACGACGATTGCGCCGGCCCAGGCTGGACCTACGGGTGACACGCTCGTCGCCGTCGCAAACGCGACGCTGGTGAGGCCATCGGTCCCCGATCTTCTCGATCCCGACGGGCAGCCGCAACTCGCGCAGCCCGACGAGATCACGCCCGATAGCGCGGTAGAAGAGCAGGGCGACGAAGCGGCTATCGATCCATCGATGGACCTCGCCTCGATGGTTGCCGAGCTACGCAGCCCGGACCCGGGCAGCCGCGAGCTCGAGTGCCTCGCTACGGGCATTTATTTCGAGTCGAAAGGTGAGCCGCTCAAGGGGCAGCTCGCAGTCGGCCAGGTGATCGCAAATCGAGCCGACAGCGGCGGCCGATTCCCCTCGACCTATTGCGGCGTGCTGTTCCAGCGGGGGCAATTCTCTTTCGTTCACGGGCGCTCGCTGCCGCATGTTTCGCACAGCAAGAAGCAGTGGCACACGGCGGTCGCAATTGCGAAGATCGTCGACAAAGGCCTCAAGGATTCGGTGGTCGGTGACGCGCTCTTCTTCCACGCGCGCTATGTTTCGCCGGGCTGGCGCCTGAAGCGCGTCGCCTCCATCGGCAACCACGTCTTCTTCCGCTAGGATCGTTCAAGGACGCGGGCGGGCGGCGGGCGAGCTGGTCTCGCCCGCCTTTCCTTTTGTTGCCGCTATGTTCTACTAGCGGCCGATGGCGACCCGGCCCGAGTCCCTTTGCTTTACCGACGCGCCGCCGCTTGCAGCGCACGTCGCGCGCGGCGTGACTCGACTGTTCTGCAGGCAGGATCTGTTCGCGATATGCGAAATGCCGCTCCAGAACGGTCGCCGCGCCGATCTGATGGCGATCGACGCAAAGGGAGAGCTGACGATCGTCGAGATCAAGGTCGCGAAGGCGGACCTCGTCGGTGACGGCAAGTGGACCGATTATCTCGGCTATTGCGACCGGTTTTTCTGGGCCGTCCCGCCGCATCTCGCGGGAATTCTCGAGGAGGAGCGCTACCTCCCCGGCGATGCGGGGCTGATCGTTGCCGATCGCTATGACGCGGCGGTTGTCCGCCAGGCCGCGTACCGGCCCCTCGCGCCCGCGCGGCGCAAGGCCGAGCTGCTTCGCTTTGCCCGGCGCGCCGCACGTCGGCTTGCCGCGCAAATCGACCCTTCGCTCGGCGATTTTACTTAGCGGCGGCCGCCGCCGTCTTCGGCTTCTTGTCGTCGATCAGCTGGCGGATGTCGCGCGCGCGCTGGTCGCGGTTGGCATAGTCGCGCGCCGAATAGCCCGCCACATTGTCGGTCCGGTCGGGATCGGCGCCGGCGTCGAGCAGGGCCTTCACCATGCGCGCGTTGCGCTGCTGCACGGCGATGATCAGCGCGGTTTCTCCGGCCCTGTTGGTCTCGTCCACTTCGGCGCCCATTTGCAGCAGCCACGCGGCAGCTTCGGTGAAGCTGACCTTTGCAGCGGTAATCAGCGGCGTGTCGCCGTTGGAACCCTGCGCATTGGGATCGGCGCCCTTGTTGAGCAGGAATGCGGCCCAATCGCTGTCCGAATCCCTTATCGAGACGATGAGCCCGGTGTCGCCTTTCGAATCCTTGGTATCGATGATCGTCGGATGGTTCGCGAGGAGCTCCGTCGCCTTGTTGCCGTCGCGCTTCTGCACCGCTTCGACAAATTGTTCGCCGTCGGTTCCGTAATATTGCGCGACGGCGGGCGTCGCGGCGAGCGCAAGCAGTGCGGTGACGAAAGCGATTCTGAACGACTTCATGGACTTAGCCCCAAGGATTCCCCGCTTGATCGCCGCCGATTAGCAGAGCAAGGCTCGACTTGTCATGAACAGTGCCATTCCTTTCTGGGAAAAGCCGCTCGCCTCGCTCGACCGCGGCGAATGGGAAGCGCTGTGCGACGGCTGCGGGCGCTGCTGCGTGCACAAGCTCGAGGACGAGGAAACGGGCATGCTCTACGCGACGAATGTCGCGTGCAAGCTGCTCGACCGCCGCAACGGCCGCTGCCTCGACTACAAGAACCGGATGAAGCGGGTTTCCGATTGCGTGAAGCTCGATCGCACCAATCTGGGAGCCTTCGACTGGCTTCCGGAAACTTGCGCCTATCGCCTGCGCGCGGCCGGCGAGCCGCTGCCCGAATGGCATTATCTGATCTCCGGCAGCCGCGAGACGGTGCACGAAGCCGGCCAGTCGACCCGGGGCTGGACGATCAGCGAGGAGGATGCCGGCGAGCTCGAATACCATGTGGTCGAGCGCCCGCTCTGAAGCTGCGCTCGAAGCAGCGCTCCCGCTCCCCATCGAAATCCGCCGGCTGAAAAGCGCGCGGCGGCTGCGGCTGCGGTTCGACGACGCGGCCGGGACGCTCAAGCTGACATGCCCATGGCACACGAGCCGCCGCGCGGCGCTCGCCTGGGCACTGGATCAGCGCGATTGGATCGATGTGCAGCTGGCAAGGGCCGAGCCGGGCGAGCCGTTCCTTCCCGGAGCGATGATCCCGATCGAGGGCGCCGACGTGCGCCTCGTGTGGCGTGAGGAGTGGCCGCGGATGCCCGTGCTGTCCACCGGGGAGCTGCGCTGCGGCGGGCCAGAGGCCGGTCTCGCGCGGCGGGTCGAAGCGTTCCTGAAGAAGCGCGCGCGCGATACGATCTCCCGCGACATCGCCGAGTTCGCGGCCGCTGCCGGTGTGACCGCCCGTTCGGTCGCGATTGGCGACGCGGCCACACGCTGGGGGAGCTGCTCGTCGCAGGGACGAATCCGGATGAGCTGGCGGCTGATCCTCGCCCCGCAGGAAGTGCGCCGCTACGTCGCCGCGCATGAGGTCGCGCACGTCGTCCACCTCAACCATGGCTCGGAATTCAAGGCGCTCGAGGCGCGGCTTTACGGCCCGGGCATATCCGTCGCGAAGGCGGCGCTACGCCGGATAGGGCCGCGGCTCCGACGGATCGGCCGGGGGGGTTGATCGCGGCGGTTGCTGCTGGGGCTGCGGCTGCATCGGATAGGGTTGCTGCCGCGGTTGGGGCGGGCGCGGCTGCGGTTGCGGCGGATAGGGAGGAGCTCTCCTGACGCCCGGTTGCTGCGGCGGGAAGGCCCGGTCCAGCTCCTGCTGAGTCGGCGCGCCGCTACCGTCGGGCTGAACCATCGGCTGCTGCTGGGGGTAGTTCTGGTCGAACGGCGGCGGGTTCAGGATCGGCATTCCGTTCTCGTCGACCATCGGGCCGACCTCGTTGATGTCGATCACCTGGTCGCCGTACACCTCCTCTTCGGGGGTCAGCTGCCAATCGGGGAGCGGCACTTGCGTCTCGAACTGCTCGACCGGTCGATTCGCCACCGCCACGCTCATGAAATCGTGGAATGCCCTCGCCGGCGCGCTCCCGCCGGCGAGGCCGGCAACGCGCTTGGCATCGTCGCGCCCCATCCACACCCCTGCCGTGAGGCCGCTCGAGAAACCGATGAACCAGCCGTCCTTGTTGGAGCTGGTGGTGCCGGTCTTGCCGGCGACTGGCCGCCCGATCTGCGCGGCGCGGCCGGTGCCCGACAGCACCGCCGACTGAAGCAGGTCGGTCATCTCGGCCGCGACCCATGGCGCGACGAGCACCCGCCCTTCGTCCGACTCGTGCTGGTACAGCAGCCGCCCGTCGGCGGTGACGACGCGGCGGATTCCGTAGGGCCGCACGAGAACGCCGTTGTTCGCGACCGAGGCGAATGCCTGGGTCATTTCAATCAGCCGCACGTCGCTCGAGCCGAGCACCATCGAGGGATAGGTGGAAATCGACGTCGTGATCCCGAAGCGCCGGGCCATGTCGGCAATCGTCGCGAAGCCGACCTGCGCGCCGATCTTGGCGCTGATCGTGTTGATCGAGCGCGAGAAGGCCTCGCGCAGGGTCACCGGACCAAGGTTGGTGCGATTGGCGTTGCGCGGGCTCCAGCCGTCGATGGTGACCGGCTCGTCGACGATGATGTCGGTCGGCTTCATCCCCGATTCGAGCGCGGAGAGATAGACGAACAGCTTGAACGCCGAGCCCGGCTGCCGCTCGGCCTGAGTCGCCCGGTTGTATATGGAGTTCACATAGTCCTTGCCGCCGATCATCGCGCGCACGGCGCCGTCACGGTCGAGCGCGACCAGCGCCCCTTGCGCCCCGTCGGGCGCGTTGGCGCGTACCGCCTTGTCGGCCGCGACCTGCATCGACGGGTTGAGCGTGGTCCAGACGTCGATCGGCTCGGTCGTCTCGTCGATCAGGGTCTCGAGCTGGGGCAGCGCCCAGTCGGTGAAGTAGCGGACGCTGTTGTTGCCGCTGGTCTGCTGGATGCGGATTTTCGCGGGGTCGATGCTCGCTGCCGCATCGGCGGTGATGAAGCCGTTCCTGACCATGGTCTGGAGGACCACGTCGGAGCGATTCCTTGCCGCCTCGACATCGGCGGTCGGCGAATAGTTGGACGGAGCCTTGACCAGACCGGCGATGATCGCGGCTTCGCCGAGGCTCAAATGGTCGGCGCTGTGGCCGAAGAAGGTGCGCGAAGCGGCGTCGATGCCGTAGGCCCCGCCGCCGAAGTAGACGCGGTTCAGGTAGAGCTCGAGGATCTGGTCCTTGCTGAACTTTCGCTCGAGCGCGAGCGCGAGGATCGCTTCCTTGACCTTGCGAACGATGCTTCGGTTGTTGGTAAGGAAGATGTTGCGCGCGAGCTGCTGTGTGATGGTCGAGGTCGCGCGAATCTGGTGGTTCTTGATGACCGCCGAGCCGAGGGCGCGGGCGATGCCGATCGGGTCGACGCCGATATGGCTGCGGAAGCGGCGGTCTTCGGTGGAGATGATCGCCGCGCGCATTTCCGGCGGGATTTGCTCGTACGGAAGCCAGCGGCCAAAGCTCGGGCCGAGCGACAGCAGCACCTGCCCGTTGGCGGCGCGGACCCGGATCATCTGGCCGAGGTCGGATCTCTTCGTCAGCTGGCCGTAGCTCGGCAGGTAGGCCGTCGCGACGGCCACCGCAACCACCAGCGCCAGCAGGCCGAGCACCGCGGCATAGGCAAGGCCCTTCACTATGCCGATCAACGTCGATGCCCTTCGGGAGCCGAATTCGGAGCGCTTGCGGGCCATTCAGTGCGTGGGGATAGAAAGCTGCGGTTCGCGCGACAATAGGCGTGCAGTTCGGCGCTCCTCGATCACATGCCCCGGCTGCTTGCCGGCGCCGGCAAGGCACCTGCGCAAGACAAGGTTAGCCGCCGATTAACCCTGTCTTAGCCAGTCGGCGGGTAGGTCGTGGGAGATGGGCGGTTCCAACCTTCGTGCCCTGGTGCTCGCGGCAGTCGCCGCGGCCGCTGCCGGCGCATCGCCGGCGGGCGGGCAGTGCCGCTTGTGCACGGCTCCGACGACGACAATGTCGCGAGCGACCGGCGACGATGCGATCCAGCTCGAGATCGAGACGAGCCTCAACTTCGACCGCCTGGTCCTTTCGGGTACCGGACAGGGAACGGCAGTGATCCGGCCCGACGGGTCGAACGCTGCGGAAGGGGCGCTCGCCAGCATCAGCCCGCGCGCGATGGTCGGGACCGCGGTGGTGCACGGGGTTCCAGGGCGCACCGTCAGGGTCGAGTTGCCCCACCGCGTCGATCTCTATTCGATCGGGGGCGGCCGGATCACGCTCGACGACATCGTCAGCGACCTGCCGTCGCTTCCGCAGCTCGATTCGGCGGGCAACCTGACCTTCCGCTTCGGCGGCCGCGTGCGGGTCACGGGCGACGCCGACGGAGACTATCGCGGGGACATGCCGGTCACCGTCGAATATCAGTGAACGAGGGCTTCTGCCCACCTCGGCAGATATCGTATCCATTCCGAAACGAAGACTAAGGCGCCGTTTACCATTCCCTTGAGGGAAGCCGTAAGCGGGCAAGGTTAATTGGGGAGCCACGGATGGCCGGACTTGCGTCGGGGCAGCCGGACCTTTGAACCAGTGGGGAAATATAATGAAGAAGCTCCTGATCTCCGCCGGCGCGCTCGCCGCCCTGGCACTCAGTACTCCGGCCTTCGCGGCCAACACCGCGTCGGCGAACGCGACGGTGAACATCGTGTCGCCGCTGTCGCTGACCAAGACGGCCGACCTCAACTTCGGGACGGTCGTCGGCCCATTCGCCGGTCAAGTCGTCCATGTTGACGGAACCGGCGCGCGCGATTGCGCAGGCCTGACCTGCTCGGGCACCTTCGGCGCTGCCGCATTCACCGTCACCGGTACGCCTGACCAGAACGTCGTCCTCACCATTCCGGACTCCGTGACCCTCAGTGGCTCGGTCAGCGGCACGCTGGACGTCGACATGAGCACCGACAAGCCGGTTGACCCGACGCTCGACGGCACTGGGAACGCCAGCTTCGCCATCGGCGGCAAGCTGACGATCCCGGCCGGTACGGTCGATGGTGTCTACTCGAACACCTTCGACGTGACCGCCAACTATCTGTAATGGACCGACGTCCGCGGCATTGCCGCTGGCTCGACAAGGGGTCGCCGGGTTCCGGCGGCCCCTTTTTCATGGGCGGTTGACGGCGATGGTTGACGGAAAATCAACCAATCCGGACGAAAAGGGGGTCGCTTGCGACATCTGAAAGCGCGCGATGACCCGCCACACCCGACGATTGCTGCTGCTCTTGTGCACCTGCGGTGCGGCCGTTTCCGCGCCCGTCGGCGCGGTGACTCAGAGCGCGAACGTCAAGGTCACGGTCGTCAAGCCGTTGACATTGACATCGCTCCAGAACTTGGATCTCGGCACGATCACGCTCAGCGGCGGCACTTGGTCGGGCGTCACCGTTGGCATTTCGCAGGCGGGCGTGTTGAACTGCGGCAATGCGAACATCGTCTGCAGCGGCGCGACCCAGGTCGCGCGCTACAGGGTCACCGGAACGAACAAGCAGGTGGTGCTGGTCAGCGCGCCGGACGTCACGCTGACCAATCAGGCCGATCCGAGCCAGACCCTGACGATGGTCGTCGACAAGCCGGACAGCATAACTCTGACTTCTTCGGGGCAGCCCGGCGTGGAATTCGATGTCGGCGGCTCGATCACACTGAGCTCGAGCACCGCGGACGGCGACTACACCGGAACGATGGACGTCACCGTCGAATACCAGTGACGCCGCACTTTCCAGTCATGGTTGACCGAAAATCAACCATTCCGGAGCAAAGACGAAGGCGACCAACTCCGTAACGGAGCAAAGTGGGGGATCGCCGCATGTTTGCATTGACCAGGAAGATGGCGCCGGCCGTGCTCGCCGCCGCGATGATCGGGGGGGCGCCCGTGCCTGCACAGGCGGGCGTCGGGGACCTGCTGGTGGCGCCGACCCGCATCATTCTCGACGGCCGCAAAGGCACGGAGATCGTGCTCAACAATATCGGCGACGCGCCGGCCACCTACCGTATCTCGGTCGAGTTCCGGCACATGACCGCGGATGGCAATTTGGAAGAGGTGGCCGAGCCGACCGCCGCGGAAAAGGCCGCGGCCGACATGATCGTCTATGCTCCGCGCCGGGTGACGCTCGCACCGCATGAGCCGCAATCGATCCGAATCGCGGCGCGGCCGCCGCAGAACCTGCCTGACGGCGAATATCGCGTGCATTTGCTGTTCCGCGCGATTCCCCCGACGAGGCCGGTGACGGCGAGCGGCGACGAGGTCGGCAGAGGCCTGCGCCTCCAGCTCATTCCTGTCTACGGCGTGACGATCCCGGTTATCGTCCGTCTCGGCAACCTTCAGGCGACCGCCGCAATCTCCAACGTCGAGCTCGAAAAGAAGAATGGCAAGCCGGCCATTGCGCTCGACCTCAGCCGCTCCGGCCCGCGTTCGACTTTTGGCGAGGTGCTGGTGACGAAGCCGGGGGTCAAGGACCCGATTGCGATCCAGAAAGCCGTGGCGGTCTATACCGAGCTCGGCAGCCGCCACGTCGAGATTCCGGTCGACGACGCGTACAAGGGCGAGCTCGTTGGACCGGTCACGGTCCAGTATGTCGAAACCTTCCACGACGGCAAAGAGAAGCTCGCCGAAACTCAGGCGGTCCTGAGGTAGGGCGCAGGGCAGGCGCAAAGGGCTCCAACGTGTTTGGCGGCCGCACCTGGCTGCACAAGGCGGCGATGCTGCTGGCGCTCTGCGCCGGCGGCGTCGGCGCATCCGCGCCAGCCTCGCCCGCCCAGACATGGAAGGCGAACCCCGAAGAGCAATTCCTGCTCGATGTCCGCATTCGCCAGCTCGTGCTCGGCGACGGGGTACGCGCCTACAACACGCCCGAGGGGACATGTGTCGTCTTAGGCGACTTCTTGACGACGCTCGACGTGCCGATGCGCATCGACCTCTCCGCGAAGAAGGCGAGCGGTTGGGCGTTCAGGGAAAGCTACAAGATTTCGATCGATTATGCCGGCCAGATCGCCAGCTACGGCAGCAAAAGCGAGCCGATTGCGCCGGGGACGATCCGCGAAACTCCCGAGGGCTGGTGCATCCAGGCCACCGCTTTGTCGCGGTGGTTCGGGATCGGCGTCAATGCCGTCACCACCGGCTCGGTCCTGCTGCTGCAGTCCGAGGCCAAGCTCCCAGTCGAGCTGGCGAAGGAGCGGGAAGCCCGGGCGGCGCGGATCAAGCCCGCGAAGTTCGACCTCGCGGGCCTGCCGCATGTCCGCATCCCCTATCGCATGTGGCGGGCGCCCGCCCTCGATTTCGTGGTGAGCGCCGGAGTCACCTACCGGGCGAGCGACGGCATGCGCGTCGACCGCCAGTCTTCCATCTATGCCGCGGGCGAAATTGCGCATTTGTCGTACGACGCGCAGGTCACCACCAATCAGAAGGGCATGCCGGCGAATGTCCGGCTCCGCGCCTATCGCTCGGATCCGGACTCGCGCCTGCTCGGGCCCGCAAGGGCGACCCATTTCGGCCTCGGCGACGTCGAAGGCTTCGACAGCAGGCTGACGGGGGCAACCGCCTATGGCCGCGGCGGCGTGATCACCAACCGGCCGCTGACCATGCAGACCGCATTCGACCGAACCCATTTCGAGGGCGACATGCCTGCCGGCTGGGAAGCCGAGCTGTACCGGAACGAGGAATTGCTCGGCTTTGCCAGGCCGACTTCAGACCAGCGCTATGTCTTTGACAATGTTCAGCTTCTCTATGGAGAGAACAGGATCAGGATTGTGCTTTACGGGCCGCAGGGGCAGATCCGCCAGCGCGACGAACTGATCAACGTCGGCCAGGACAACGCGCCGCCCGGCAAGACCTGGTATTGGGCAGGGTTCAACGAGCCCGGACGCGACATCTTCACGCTGCACAAGCCTCCGGGCGGCTCCAAACTCCCAAGGGCCCAAGCGACGGTCGCGCTCGAGCACGGCATCGACACACGCACGTCGGTCGCCGCGCTGGCGCGCGCGATGCTCATCGACGACCAGCGCGTCACCTTCGTCGAAGGCTCCGTCCGACGATCGGTCGGGCTCGCCATGATCGAGGTCGGCGGTTCGCGCGAGTCGAACGGCGGCACCGCCGCCCGCGCACAGTTGCTGGGCAAGATCGGCCCCATGAACGTCAACGCCGAGGCTCTTGTTGCAAATGATTTTCATTTGAATGGCGGCGAGGCGCGCGACCTGCGCGACTATTCGCTGTCGCTCGACGCTCCGCTCAAGCTCGGCCGGACCGTGCTTCCGGCGCATGCCGACGTCCACCTCACAAACCGCAACGGCACGAGACAGCTCGACGCCGCCGCGCGGCTTTCCGCAAATTTTGAGCGGTTCAATCTTGCGACCGCGGTCCATTACCGCAAGCAGTTCCTGTCGTCGGGGGAGCATGCGCCGCCGCAGACCACATTCGACCTTATCGGCAGCGGCCGGCTCGGCGACGTCCGCGTTCGCGGCGCCACGAGTTTCGACGTTTCACCTTCGCCGCGACTGCGTGCCGCTGAGCTCGAGGCCTATTGGTCGATGAGCGACAATGTCGATCTGAACGGGGATCTCGCCTACGAAACGACCGCTCATCGGGTCCGCGCAAAGCTTTCGTACATCCGTCGTCTCAGCAGCCTCGCCGTCGCGCTCACCGGAGAAGCGGCGAGCGACGGCTCGGTCGCGTTCGGCGTGAACCTCAACTTCTCGCTCGATTCGAGCCACGGGTTCGCGCCGTCGCGCCAGCCGATCGCCCAGGCCGGCGAAGTCCGGGCGCTCGTCTACCGTGACCTCAACGACAACGGCGTGCGCGACGGCGGCGAGCCGTTCGAAAAGGATGCCGTCGTCACCACGGGCATGCAGCAGGCCGAGAAGCCGACGAATGCCAGGGGCACGACTTTCATCGCCGGGCTGACGCCGTACCAGCCGGTCACCGTCGGCATCGATGTCAGCAGCCTTGCCGACCCGATGCTGGTGCCGAAGAAGGCGCTCCAGGTCGTCGTGCCGCGCCCGGGCGTCCCGGCGGAGGTCCAGATCGGGCTGGTCGGCGGCGGCGACGTCGAGGGCGCGTTGGTCAAGAGCGGCGGGATGGGCTTCGCGGGCGTCGGCCTCGAGCTCGTCGACGCGGCCGGCAAGGTCGTGGCCGCGACGCGCACCGATTACGACGGCTTCTTCCTGTTCGAGCGAGTCGCTTACGGCTCGTACACGATCCGCGTTGCCGCGGACTCGGCGGCCGCGGCGAAAATCGCGGCTGACCTCGGGGTTCGGCTGGTTATCACCCCCGACAAGGCGGTGGTTCGGCTGGGCACGATCCAGGCGGTGCCCCAGGCGCATCTCGCCCAGGCCGCAGCAGCGGCTGCGCCCCCTTCCCTCCGCTAAGCTGATCAGCCCCCTCGGGGCCTGGAGCTTTCAAGCGTGCATTCCCTCGGAATGCACTGGTTTGAATGCTGGTGCGGTCGAGAAGACTCGAACTTCCACGGCCTTTCGGCCACAGCGACCTCAACGCTGCGCGTCTACCAGTTCCGCCACGACCGCACGTCATGAAATGGCCGGCCTGGACGAGCCGACACTGGCAAGGCGCGGCCCCTAGCAAAGCGTCCTGCACCGCGCAATGCCGCCGCGGGCGCGCCGATCCGGTCCATAATGAAACAATCCTTACCGCGGCGTTTACCTTTATGAACGCAGGGCGTTACCGTGTACGCCATGCTTCTCCTCGCCGCCGCCGCCGCAATCGCAGCGCCACAGCCGTCGAACCGCCGGCCGGCGCCGGTCGTCGCGCAGGCGACCGCGACCGTGCGCATCGTCTCGGGCGTGCGGCTCAAGCTCGATTCGCCGACCAATGCGGGCGCTCCGCCGGCTCACGACAGCAAGGTGATGACCGAGCACGGCAAGCAGCCCGCCCGTCTGATCGAATTCCAGTAGCTCAGCCGGCCTGCGCGCCGAGCGTGATCGTCAGCTCGTCCCCGCCGGGGGGGACGTTGACCTCGGCGCTGTTGAACGGCGCGCTCGCCCCAGCCGCAAGCGACCGCGCGGGCGGCGGGATCGTCCAGCTGTAGACGATCTTGCCAGCCCGCGTCTTGAGCTGTGCCTGGAGCGGCGGCACTGCCTGCTCCTTGCTCGTCGGGTTGATGACGCGGCCGGTGACTGTCAGCAGCTCGTTGCCGCTTTCCAGCTGCTGCCGGTCCATGTGGGTGGTGACCAGCGCAAGCGGGCTGGTGCCGGCGTCGGCGAGGCCGAGGCGGGCCTTGAGGTCGGCCGGAGCGAGAAACCAGAAGGCGGCGGCGGCCGCGATCACGATCAGGATAACGATCAGGATCGCCAGCAGCGGGCCGCGCTCGCGCGGAGCCGTCTCGTCGGGCGCCGGATAGGGCATGAACTCGTCGGGCTGCGCCTCGGCCTGCGGCGGCTCCCTCCAGTCGCTTTCCGGCGGAAGCACGGCCTCGCTGGCGGAGTCGGCGGCCACCGGCAATTCGTCGAGTTCGCCGGCGGCCGGCTCGGACTCCGCGGCCTCCTCGAAATCGACGCTCGCTTCCTCGTAGGCCCGCTCTTCGGCTTCCGGCCCGCTGCGCGGCTCGATCAGCGTGGCTTCCGCGAGGCTTTCGTCATCGTCCGTGGGAGCCGCGGCCGGCTGCTCCATCGGCTCCTCGACCGGTTGCGGCCGGGCCGAAGCCTCCGCCGCCTCGCCCTCCTCCGGATCCTGATGCCAGCTGTGCTTGCATGCGGCGCAGCGGACCTGGCGCCCGCCGGGCGGGATCGCGCCGTCCCTCACCACATATTGCGTGCCGCAGCTGGGGCAGGTGAGGATCATTGCGTCAAAAGCCCTCTTCCGGGACGGTCAGGGCACGGTAAACAGGAATGGATCAGGCTTGGCAAGGCGGAGGCCTTGAGCGAGCGGTGGGGAAGGGAAGCAAGCTGCCAGCAATTGCCGAATTCGACAGCGTCGGCCTGCGCTACGGCACGGGCGCTGAAGTGCTGCGCGATCTCGACTTCCGGCTCGCCGACGGCGGATTCTACTTCCTGACCGGTCCATCCGGGGCAGGCAAGACGTCGCTCCTGAAATTGCTGTACCTCGCGCAGCGTCCCACGCGCGGGCGCATTCGCCTGTTCGGCGAGGAGCTGAGCGAGGCCGCGCGCGAGGAATTGCCGCCGTTCCGGCGGCGCATCGGCGTCGTCTTCCAGGACTTCCGGCTGATCCGGCACCTGTCGGCGTTCGACAATGTCGCGCTTCCGCTGCGCGTCGCCGGGGCGACCGACGAGGAGGTCGAAGGCCCGGTGCGCGAAATGCTGGCCTGGGTCGGTCTCGCCGACCGCGCCAGCGCTCGTCCGGCGACGCTCTCGGGCGGCGAACAGCAACGCGTGGCGATCGCGCGCGCAGTGATCAACCGCCCCCAGCTGCTCGTCGCCGACGAGCCGACTGGCAATGTCGATGCCGACATGGCGAACCGCTTGCTCCACCTGTTCACGGCGCTCAACCGGCTTGGCACGACGATCGTGGTCGCCACCCACGACATTGGCCTTATTCGGGCGACGCCGGGGGCGCAGATGATCCGGCTCGAGAACGGCAGCGTCGTCGATCCGACCGGGCTTCTTCGCAACCCTCCCCCGGGGCACCGATGATGCTCGGCTGGCTGTTCGCCTCGCCTGCGGAGCGGAGGTTGCTCGGAACCAGCCGCTTTCGCGGTCCGACGCCGTGGGTCATCGCGATCATGAGCTTTTCGATCATGATCATCGCCGCGACGGGCCTCGCGCTTGCCAATACCGCGGGTGCGCTCGGCGAGGCGATCGAGGCGCGCTATGCGGTGGTCGTGCCGAACGGAGCGCAGAACCTCGACGCGCTCGCCCAGGCGCTGAAGTCCGCGCCCGGGGTCACAGCGGTCGAAGCCGTCACTCAAGGCGAGATGCGGCGGACGCTTCAACGCTGGCTAGGCCCCGCCGCGGAAAGCGCTGACCTGCCGGTCCCGGCGTTGGTGAACTTCGACACCAGGCATGGCGCCGACCTTCGCCCGATCCGCCAGCGTGTCCAGGCGATTGCGCCCGCGGCCCAGATCAGCGCGCACCGCGATCGCGTCGCGCCGCTTCTCCGGTCGATGCGCTCGGTGCAGTGGCTGGCGTTCGGCCTCGTGCTCCTGCTCAGCGGTGCCGCGGCCGCCGCTGTCGTCCTTGCCGCGCGCGGAGCCCTGGATACGCACCGGTTCACGATCGAGGTGATGCATGGCGTCGGCGCGACCGACCTCCAGGTCACCCATCTGTTCCAGCGCAAGATTGCGCTCGACGCCCTCGTCGGCAGCCTCGCCGGCGCGGTCGCCGGGGCGCTGGTCCTTCTGCTCCTCGCCAGCGGCGCTTCGTTCGCCGGCGAGCTCATGGGCGGCGCAAGCCTGCCCCCGATCGACCTGCTCGTCCTTGTCCTGCTTCCGTTCACGCTCACCATTCTCGCGACATGGGTTGCCCGGATGGCCGTCCTCGCGGCACTGCGCGGGACATTATGATCTCGCGCATCGTCTCCCTCCTCCTGCTCGCTTACGCCCTTGGCTTCGTGCTGTTCGCCTTCACGCTCGGAAGGCCGGCGCCCGCCAAGGCACAGGCGACCGACGCGGCAGTCGTGCTGACCGGCGGCAGCGGGCGCATCGAGCACGGGATCGACGTGCTGCGCGCGGGCAAGGCGAAGCGCCTGCTGATTGCCGGCGCTGACCCTGCGGTGACCAAGCAGGATCTTGCGCGCGCCATCCCCGGAAGCTCCAGCCGCATGAAGTGCTGCGTCGATCTCGGCAGCGAATCGGTCGACACGCGATCGAATGCAGAGGAAGCGAACCGCTGGCTTGCGAAGCACCATTTCCGGTCGCTGCGGCTGATCACCAGCGACTGGCACATGCGCCGAGCACGCTATGAGTTCCGCAAGGTGCTCGGCGGCAAGTACGAGCTGGTGATCGATGCGGTGCGGACGGAGCCGAGCTTCCTCACTTTGTTCGGCGAGTACAATAAATATGTAATCCGCCGCCTGGCTGTGTGGGCCGACATCTGATGGCTGCGGTGCAGTCGCTGCTCTACGCGGCGATATTCTATCCTGCGACGTTGCTTTGGGTGGTCACTGGGTTGGCCGCGAGCCTGTTCGGACGGCGGCCGACGCTCGCGGTCGTGCTCAACTGGGTCGCCATGCATCACTGGCTGATGCGGCACGTGCTCGGCATCGACGTGCGCGTCGAAGGCGCCATCGCGCAGGAGCCGGCGCTGATCGCGGTCAAGCACCAGTCGATGCTTGAAACGCTGGAGATGGTGCGCCTCGCAGATGCGCCGATCATTGTCATGAAGAAGGAGCTGGGCAACGTGCCGCTCTTCGGCCTGATGACGCGGCGTTATGGCGTCATCCCGGTCGAGCGCTCGGCGGGCACGAAGGCGCTGCGGCGACTGGTCGAAGAGGGGCAGCGCGCGCTTGCAAGCGGGCGGCGGGTCATCATCTATCCCGAGGGGACGCGCGTCCCGGTCGGCCAGACGCCGCCGCTCAAGTCGGGCTTCGCGGCCCTGTATCGAGCGCTCGGACTGCCGGTCGTGCCAGTCGCGGTGGACAGCGGCAAGGTGTGGGGGCGCGGCCTTGTCCACCGCGGCGGCACGGTGACATTCAAGGTGGGAGAGACGATCCCGGCCGGGCTGCCACGCAAGGAGATCGAGGCGCGGGTCCACGCCGCAATCAACGCGCTAGAGCCGGCGGGGCAGGCCACCGCCTAGATCGCCTGGCTCATCAATCCTCGATGCTGCGCGGTTCGTTCAGATGCCAGAGCGCGCCATCGAAGCGATCCTCGCGCCCGCCATACTGCACCAGTGTGCCCGCCGGGGCGCCGAGCTCGGGCAAGTGCAGGCGCAGCAGCGCGCGCACCCGATCGACGTCGATCGCGTCCACGTCGAGGATGCAGCAAGCGATCTCGGGGGTAGCATCGGGGTCATCCTCGTCGGGCTCATAATAGAGCGTGCCTCCGCCGACGCTGCAGCCGAGGTCGGCCAGCCGCAGCTCGGCATCGACATGAACGCTGAAGCGGTAATGGCGCTGGAACGGGTCGAGATCTCCGGGGATAACGACGGTCATGTAGGCGCAGTGGTCGGGATCCTCCATCTTCTCCCGAAGACCGTCGAGGAAGCGCTCGATCATCTCAGCTTCTGAGCCGCGCGCCCAGTTTCTCCGCAGCGTCGATGATGCGCCGCGAGATTTCGCCGATCTGCTCGTCGGTGAAGCTCTTCTCGGCCGGTTGCAACGTGACCTCGAAGGCGAGCGACAGACCGTCCGTGGACTCGAACCTGTCGAACAGGCGAACGCCGGTGATTGCCGCCTTGTCCGCGCCACGGATCGCGCGGAGCAGGGTGTCGGCGGTCAGTCCGGCCGGAACGATGAACGCGAAATCGCGGGTGACGGCCTGCAGCGCGGGCGGCGCATAGGCCGGCCGGGCACGGCCGTTCGACCGCCCCGAGGGAACCGTGTCAAGGTAGAGCTCGGCGGCCACGGCGTCCGCCGGCGCATCGATGCTCTTCTTCAGGCTCGGGTGGAGCTCGCCGAAGGCCGCGAGGATTGTCTTGGGCCCGAGGCGCAGCGTCGCCGAGCGGCCGGGATGCCAAGTCTGCCCCGCATCCGGAAAAAGCTGGAGATTGTCCACCGCCACGCCCGCTGCCTCGAGCAGCGCGAGCGTTTCGGCCTTCGCATCGAACGCGTCGAACGGCTGCGCCTTGCCCGTTTCCCAGCCGCGGGGGCGGCGCTCGCCGGCAAGCACGAGGGCAAGTGTCGGGTGCTCGGCGTCGGCGAGATAGCGTCGCCCGATTTCGAACAGCCGCACCGACGGGGCGCCGCGGTCGAGATTGCGGCGTGCGGCGGCGATGAGGCCTGGCAGCAGCGAGGGCCGCATCACCTTCAGGTCTTCGCTGATCGGGTTGGCAACCGTCCACTCGCCGCCGCCGAAGGCGGCCGCCTCCCCTTCGGAGATGAAGCTCCATGTCACCGCTTCGTCGAGACCACGCGCCGCAGCGGTCCGCCGTACGCGCCGCTCGAGGAGCTGCGAGCGCGTTGCGGTCGACTTCGCCACGCCGGGCGCACGCTCGAGCGGAGTCGAGGGCACTTTGTCGTAACCGGTGATTCGAGCCACTTCCTCGACGAGGTCCGCGGGACCTTCGACATCGCGCCGCCACGAGGGGACCGTGACCGCGTTCCCCGCCACTTCGAAGCCGAGGTTTTCGAGGATTTCCTTCTGGCGCATCTCCGGCACGTCAATGCCGCCGAGCGCCTTGGTTCGCGCGAAGTCGAAGTCGATCACGCGCTTCTCGACCGGCGGCGTGCCGGCGTGAACCGCAGCCGACGGTTCGCCGCCGCAAATGTCGATGATGAGGCCCGTCAGGATCGCCAGCCCCTCATCCAGGAAAGCAGGATCGACCCCGCGCTCGAAGCGGCTGCGCGCGTCGCTGGTCAGGCCGAGCGCCTGGCCGGTTCGCGCGATCCGCTCGGGCGTGAAATAGGCCACTTCCAGCATCACATCGGTCGTCGCCTGGCTGACGCCCGAATGCTCGCCGCCCATGATCCCGCCGATGTCGTGCACTTGGCGCTCGTCCGCGATCACCGTCATGAACGGCTCGAGCGAATATACCTTTTCGTTGAGCGCGAGCACCTTTTCGCCCGGACGAGCATCACGTGCAGTGAGCCCGCCGCTGAGCTTTGCGATGTCGTAGGCGTGGCTCGGCCGCCCGAGATCGATCATCGCGTAGTTGGTGATGTCGACCAGCGCCGAGATCGGCCGCTGGCCTGCAGCCTTGAGCCGGCGCTGCATCCACTCGGGCGAGGTGCCGTTCTTCAGGCCCCGGATCGCGCGGCCGAAGAAAGCTGGGCAGCCCTCAGGATCCTCGATCGTCACCGGCACCGGACACGGGTAGCTGCCCTGGATTTGCGGCACCGCGAGCGGCTTGAGCGTTCCCAGCCCGGCGGCGGCGAGGTCGCGCGCGATCCCCCGCACGCCCATCGCGTCCTGCCGGTTGGGCGTGACGTTCACGTCGAACACCGGGTCGTCGAGGCCCGCATATCGGGTGAAGGCGTTCCCGACCGGCGCGTCGTCCGGAAGCTCGATGATGCCGCTATGGTCGTCGCCGAGCTCGAGCTCGCGCGCCGAGCACATCATGCCGCGCGATTCCACGCCGCGGATCGCCGCCACCTTGAGCGTGATGTCGCTGCCCGGGATGTAGGTGCCCGGGGCTCCGAACACGCCAATCATCCCGGCCCGCGCGTTGGGTGCCCCGCAGACGACCTGGATGGCCTCGCCGGTTCCGGCGTCGACAGTCAGCACCTGCAGCTTGTCTGCCTGCGGGTGTTTCTCGGCGGTCAGCACCTTGGCGATGGTGAACGGCGCGAGCGCTTCGGCCGGGTTGCTGACCTCCTCGACCTCGAGCCCGATGTTGGTCAGCTTGTCGGCAAGCTCCTCGGCGGAAGCATCTGTCTCCAGATGTTCCTTCAGCCACGAGAGGGTGAACTTCACGCGCCCACTCCCCCGCTCAACGTCGGCACGTCGAGCGCGCGGAAGCCGTAATGCTTGAGCCAGCGGATATCGCCGTCGAAAAAGGGGCGCAGGTCATCCATCCCGTATTTGAGCATCGCCAGGCGGTCGACGCCGGTGCCGAAGGCGAAGCCCTGCCATTCCGCGGGATCGAGCCCGGCATTGGCGATCACGCGGGGGTGGATCATGCCGCTGCCGAGCACTTCCATCCAGCCCTGCTGCCCGCCGACGACCCGCCGCCCCTTCTCGATCGACCAGCCGACGTCGACCTCCGCCGACGGTTCGGTGAACGGGAAGTAGGAGGGCCGCATGCGCAGCACGACGTCGTCGCGCTCGAAGAAGGCCTTGAGGAAGGTTTCGAGCGTCCATTTGAGATGGCCGAGCGTAATCGCGCGGTCGATCACCAGCCCTTCGATCTGGTGGAACATCGGCGTGTGGGTGGCGTCGCTATCGGAACGGTACACGCGCCCCGGCGCGATCAGCCGGACCGGTGCGCCATGGGCCTCCATTGCGCGGATTTGCACCGGCGACGTGTGCGTGCGGAGCACGCGGGGTTCGTCCTCGCCCTCGCGCGGCTCGAGGTAAAAAGTGTCCTGCATGGCGCGCGCCGGGTGGTTCTCCGGCATGTTGAGCGCCGAGAAATTGTACCACTGGGTTTCGATCTCCGGCCCCTCCGCGACCGAAAAGCCGAGGTCGGCGAAAATCTCCGCGAGCTCGTCCATCACCTGGCTGACGGGGTGGACCGTGCCGGAGAGCCCTTCGGGCGCCGGAAGCGAAAGGTCGATCGCTTCGGTCGCGAGCTTGCGCTCCAGCTCTGCGTTCTCGAGCGTGGACTTGCGCTCGGCGATCGCCTGCGTCACCTGCTCGCGCAAGGCATGAATTCTGGGCGCCTCGCTTGCCCGGCCCTCCGAATCCATCGAACCGAGCGACTTCAAAAGGGCTGTGATCGAGCCCGCCTTGCCGAGCGCCGACACGCGCACGGCTTCGAGTTCGCTCAGGTTCTCGGCGGCCGCGATGCGGTCGAGCATGGTTTCGGCGTCGGTCATCCTGAGCGCGCTCTAGCCGCGCTGCGGCGCAAAATGCAAAGGCGTGCTACAGCAGCAACGCATGAGCAACTGGCCCGAGCTAAGCGTCGAACGCGACCACGACACCCTCGCGCTGCTCCACCTCGCCGCGCAGATGATCGGCAAGATCCGCGTCGCACATGCTCCCTGGATGAATCACGGCTGGCAAGCGGCGCTCCAGCCCAACGCGCGCGGGCTCGGAATCATGCCGACGGCTGCGAGCGGCGAGCGGACGTTCACGCTGACGCTCGATCTTTGCCGCCACGCGATCGTGCTGTGGATCAGCGACGGCCGGCGCGAGGAGCTGCCGCTCAACGCCGGGAACATCGCTGCGCTTCACAAGCGGTTGATCGGGATGCTTGATCGCCACGACCTGCCAGCGACGTTCAATGGCTGGCCCAACGAACTGCCGGAGGCGGTTCCGTTTGCCGATGACACGACGCGCCGCGACTACGACAGGGATTCGGCGGAGCGGTTTCGCGAGGCGCTCGCTGCCATGCTCCCCGTGTTCGCGTGCTTCCGCGCGGGCTTCAGCGGCAAGGCCAGTCCGGTGCATTTCTGGTGGGGCAGCTTCGATCTGGCCGTCAGCCGCTTCTCGGGCCGCAAGGCGCCGCAGCATCCCGGGGGGATCCCCGGCCTTCCCGACAGGATCACGCGCGAGGCCTATAGCGAGGAGGTCAGCAGCGCCGGCTTCTGGGCCGGCGGAGCGACCGCGGCCGAGCCCTTCTTCTACAGTTACATCTATCCCGAACCCGAGCGTTTCCGCGCGGCGGACGTCACGCACGGCAAGTTCGACGAGACGTACGGCGAGTTTGTCCTGCCCTATGCCGACGTGCGCGCGGCCGACGATCCCGACCGGATGCTGACGAAATTCTTTCAGTCGGCTTACGACGCAGCGGCCGAGCTGGCGCACTGGGACCGCGCAGCGCTGGAGCGGGAGCCAGTGGCGCCATAGCAAGAGGGCGCCGGAATCGCTTCCGACGCCCCTCGCTGTTCTTGGCTGAGAACTACGCCGCCTTCTTCTCCAGCGCGCCCTTCGCCTGGACGATGATGGCGCTGAACGCTTCGGCCTCGTGCATCGCGATGTCGGCGAGCACTTTGCGATCGAGTGTGATTCCGGCGAGGTTCAGCGCGTGGATGAACTGGCCGTAGGTCATGCCTTCCGCGCGGACCGCGGCGTTGATCCGCTGGATCCACAAAGCGCGGAAGCTGCGCTTCTTCACCTTGCGGTCGCGGTAGGCGTACTGGCCGGCCTTCTCGACCGCCTGGCGGGCAATCCGGATCGTGTTCTTGCGGCGGCCGTAATAGCCCTTCGCATTGTCGAGGATACGCTTGTGCTTGGCGCGGGTGGTGACACCCCTTTTGACGCGTGCCATGTCTCATCCGCTCCTTACTTGAGGCCGTAGGGCGCCCAGGACTTCACGCGGGCGACATCGGCCTCGCTGAGAATCTCGGTGCCGCGGTTCTGGCGGATGTACTTGGCGTTGTGGCTGATCAGCCGGTGGCGCTTGCCCGCGACCCCGTGCTTGATCTTGCCGGTCGCGGTGACCGTGAAGCGCTTCTTCACGCCGCTCTTGGTTTTGAGCTTGGGCATTTCGTCTCCTTGTGTGTCCCCGCGCAGGCGGGGACGACGTTATCCAACCGCCACGGCATGCCTTCGGGCCGGGCCATTGATTTTCCAACGATCTGGAAAGCGCGGGCCTATAGAGGCGAGTGGCGCCGGACGCAAGCAGTCACCAGGGGATTTCCGAGCCGTTCCGCCTCAGGAACCGACCGGTCTGCTCGATGCCGAGCCCTACGACGAGCTTGCGGATATCGGCAACGCTCTGCTCCGCGGTGATCTGTGCGCCCGCGCCTCCCATCCGCGTCTTGACCCAGCCCGGACTGACGAGGACGCACGTCACGCTGCGCGGCTTCGCCTCGATGGCGAGCGAACTCCACGCCATGTTCAGCGCCGCCTTGGATGTGCGGTACGGGACCCAGCCGGCGCCGATGTCGCCGATGCTTCCCATGCCGCTCGAAATGGCGATCATCCTCCCTCCCTCGGCCATGCGCGGAAGCAGCGCCTTGCCGAGCACATAAGGGGCGATCGCGTTGACCATCATCATCGCCTGCCAGGCACGCGCGTCGTCGGCGGACTTCCCTTCCATCGGGTGGTTCGTGCCCGCATTGGCGATGAACAGGTCGAGCGGACCGTCGATCTTCCCGGCGAAAGAGGCGACCGCATCGGCGTCGGCAAGGTCGAGCGGCTCGACGCGGACACCGAGCGCGTCGAGCTCCTCGCCCGAGTGCCGCGCCGTCGCTACGACTTCCCAGCCGTCCTGCGAATATTGCCGCGCGAATTCGAGACCAATGCCTCGATTCGCGCCGGTAATGAGGATTGTGGACATAGTGCTCGAACGCAGCGGCGCCGGAAAAGCTCAGCTCTTCTGGGAAACGGTGAGGCTCCCGGCGACGCTCGGCCCCAACGTCTCGACGCATTTCCCTGAGCCGTCGAGCCACGCGCGCCATTGCCGCGGGGCAAGCAAGGCGACGCCGCGGTGGTGGTACGGCTCGACGTCAGGCCCTGGCGGCACCGTCAGCAGCGTGAACGCTTCGCCGACTTCGGGAATGCTCCGCACCAGCCCCGCGATGGCGACTTCGCCTTCGGACGGGCGGAACAGCCAGCAATCCTTGCGCTTCTGCTTCGGGTCGGAGGGGCTGGTATATTCGTAGAAGCCGTCGGCGATCACGAGACAGCGGTCCTTGCCGAACTCGCGTCCGTCGGAGCGCATGTTGAACACCGGCTTGCCGCCGGGTCCTGGCCACGACCAGCGCCGCTCGACGAGCTCAGCCATGCCGCGCTGCGCGTCGAACTTCACGATCGGCGCCATTTCGGAAATCCGCACGTCGCGCGGCTCCATGTTCGGAATGCCTTCGGGGAAGGTCAGCGGAATCTGGACGTCTGCGAAGAGGCGCCGGATCGCGTCCGGGTTCTTCTCCATCCGGTAAAGGTTGCACATGGCGGCGTGCCGGTCAGTCGAACAGGCTCGAGACCGAAGCTTCGTCGGAGATCCGCTTGATCGCCTCGCCGAGCAGCGGCGCGACCGTCAGCCGGCGGATTTTGCTGCCCTTCGGGTCCGCCTCGCCGGTCCAGATCGTGTCGGTGACGACCAGTTCGCTCAGCTCCGACTTCGCCACCCGCGCCGCCGCGCCGCCCGACAGCACGCCGTGGGTGCAATAAGCGAACACCTCGACCGCGCCCTGCTGTTTGAGCGCCGCGGCCGCGTTGCAGAGTGTCCCCGCCGAATCGACGATGTCGTCGACCAGGATACAGGTGCGTCCGTCGACGTCGCCGATGATGTTCATCACCTCCGATTCGCCGGCGCGCTCGCGGCGCTTGTCGACGATCGCCAGCGGCGCGTTGTTGAGCCTTTTGGCGAGGCCGCGCGCCCGGACCACGCCACCGACGTCGGGCGATACAACCAGCAAATCGCGGTTTCCGAACCGCGCGCGGATGTCGGTCGCGATCACCGGTGAGCCGAACAGATTGTCGGTCGGGATGTCGAAAAAGCCCTGGATCTGCCCGGCGTGGAGATCGATCGACAGCACCCGGTTCGCTCCGGCGGTGGTGATCAGATTGGCGACCAGCTTGGCCGAGATCGGGGTGCGCGGGCCGGGCTTCCGGTCCTGCCGGGCATAGCCGAAATAAGGCACGACGGCGGTGATCCTTTTGGCTGACGCGCGCCTCAGCGCGTCGATGCAGATCAACAGCTCCATGAGGTTGTCGTTGGCCGGATAGCTGGTCGACTGGATCACGAACACGTCCTCGCCGCGGACGTTCTCGTTGATCTCGACGAACACCTCCTCGTCGGCGAAGCGACGGACGCTCGCATCGGTCAGCGGGGTTTCGAGATATTCGGCGATCGAGCGGGCCAGCGGCAGGTTGCTGTTCCCGGCAAGCAATTTCATGTGGGGGCCCTCGGCAGCGGCGTTGCAACGGCCCTTAGCGGCGACCGCCGTAAGGCGCAAAGGATTGCCGCCGCGCCGTCGCGCGTTAAAGGCGCCATGAGCATGACCGACCGCCTCAAAATCGCGTTCGCCCAGATGAACCAGCGCGTCGGGGACCTCGAGGGCAATGCCGCGGCGATGCTCGACATGCGGGGTCGGGCCGCGGGCGCCGACCTGCTGCTGTGTCCCGAGCTTCAGCTGATCGGCTATCCGCCCGAGGACCTCGTCCTCAAGCCGGAGTTCGTTCGCCGGGCTCATGAGTGCACCGACCAGCTCGTCGCTGCGACGACGGAACCCGGTCCGGCAATCCTCATCGGCACTCCGGTCGCAGAGGGCGGTGCGGTGTACAACGCGATGATCCTCGCCAACGAGGGCCGGGTGCTCGCGCGCACGCTCAAGCGTGAGCTGCCCAACTACGGTACGTTCGACGAGAAGCGCATTTTCACGCCCGGGCCGCTGCCCGACCCGATCGAGTTCATGGGCGTGAAGATCGGCGTGCCGATCTGCGAGGACATCTGGCAGGAAGTCGTGTGCGCGCACCTCGCCGAAGCGGGCGCCGAAATGCTGCTAGTCCCCAATGGCAGCCCATACGAGCTCGACAAGGACGACAAGCGCTACCGGCTGGTGCGCTCGCGCGCGCTGGAGACGGCGCTGCCGATCGCCTATCTCAATCGCGTCGGCGGGCAGGATGAGCTCGTGTTCGACGGCTCGTCGTTCATCGTCCATCCCGATGGCGAGCGGGTGGTGCAGATGCCCGACTGGGACGAAGCGCTGCTGATCGCCGACTGGGAGCGCACCGCCCAGGGCTGGCGCTGCACGACACGCGAGACCCACCAGCTCGATGCCTTTCCGGAAGACGTCTACAAGGCGATGATGGTCGGCCTGCACGATTATGTGCAGCGCAACGGCTTCCCGGGCGTGATTCTCGGCCTGTCGGGCGGGATCGACAGCGCGCTCTCGGCGGCGATCGCCGTCGACGCGCTCGGGCCGGAAAGGGTGTGCAGCGTGATGCTGCCGTCCAGATACACGAGCCACGAGAGCCTTGAAGACGCCCGCGAGTGCGCGCGGCTGCTAGGCTGCCGCCATGACGCCGTGTCGATCGCGCCGGCGGTCGCAGCGGTCGGGCAGATGCTTCCGGACATGAGCGGACTTGCCGCCGAGAACGTCCAGGCGCGCCTCAGGATGGTCGCGCTGATGGCGTTGTCCAACTCGGGCGGTCAGATGCTGCTCACTACCGGCAACAAGAGCGAGATGAGCGTCGGCTACGCCACCCTCTACGGCGACATGGCCGGCGGCTATTCGGTGCTCAAGGACGCCTACAAAAGCACCGTGTTCGCGTTGTCGCGCTGGCGCAACGCGAACAAGCCCGAAGGCGGGCTGGGGCCGGGCGGTCGGGTGATGCCCGACAATGTGATCACCAAACCGCCGACGGCCGAGCTCAGGCCCGGCCAGAAGGACGAGGACAACCTGCCACCCTATTCGGTGCTCGACCGGATCCTTGAGGGGCTGGTTGACCAGGAAATGTCCGTCGGCGAGGTCGCGAGGGCGACCGGCGAGGAGGTCGCCCTCGTCGCGGACATCGAATCGAAGGTCCTCAAATCGGAATACAAGCGCCGCCAGGCCCCGCCCGGCGTGAAGATCGGCAGCCGCAACTTCGGGCGCGACCGCCGCTATCCGATCAGCAATTTTTTCCATACCGCGCCGGCGCTGAAGACCCCGCGATGAGCGTGGTCACGCGATTCGCGCCGTCCCCGACCGGCCGGCTCCACGTCGGCAATATCCGGACAGCGCTGCACAACTTCCTTTTCGCTCGGAAGAACGGCGGCACGTTCATCCTCAGGATCGACGATACGGACCGCGAGCGCTCGACCGCGGAGTTCGACGAGGCGATCCGCGCTGATCTCCAGTGGCTCGGCCTCAGCACCGACAAAGTCGTCCGTCAGTCCGAGCGGTTCGACCTCTACGAGCGCGAGTTCGAGCGGTTGAACGCCGCTGGCCGGGTCTACGCCTGCTACGAGACTCAGGAGGAGCTTGAGCTTCGCCGAAAGGTGCTGCTCGGGCGTGGGCTTCCGCCGGTGTACGAGCGCAAGCCGGCCGATGCACCCGTGCCGGAAGGGCGCGCGCCGCACTGGCGCTTCCGGCTCGATCACGATTCGGCGATCGCATGGAGCGACCTCATCCGCGGCGAGCAGAAGTTCGACCCCACGCTGCTCAGCGACCCCGTCGTCCGGCGCGAGGACGGCAGCTGGCTCTATCTGCTGCCGAGCGTGATCGACGACATCGATCTCGCCATCACCCACGTCGTGCGCGGTGAGGACCATGTCTCGAACAGCGCGGTGCAGATCCAGATGTTCGCGGCGCTCGGGAGCGAGCCGCCCGAGTTCGCCCACGAAGCTTTGCTCGTCGCCGCCGAGGGCAAATTGTCGAAGCGCTTCGGCTCCTATGGCGCCGAGCACCTGCGGCAGGAAGGCGTCGAACCGATGGCCTTGCTCGACGTGCTGGCGCGCATCGGGACGTCGCAGCCGGTCGAACCCCTCGCTTCGCTGGATGAACTGGCGGCCACCTTCGACTTTTCCACCTTCGGCCGCGCCCCGGCGCATTTCGACCCGCACGACGTCGAGCTGATCAACGCGCGGCTGCTCCACCACGTGGATTATGCCGCCGTCGCGGATCGGCTGCCCGGAGAGGCAACCGAGGAGGACTGGCTTGCGCTTCGCGGCAATCTCGAACGACTGGGCGACTTCGGAGCCTGGTTCGCGGTGCTCCATGGCGAGATCGACCCGCCCGAGCTTGCGCATGACGAGCGGCTGTTGGTGAAAGACGCGGCGGCGGTCGCCGAAGGTCTCGATTGGTCGGCCGAGCCGTGGCGCGCGCTAACGGGCGAACTGAAGCAGGCCACGGGCAGGAAGGGCCGTGAGCTGTTCCATCCGCTGCGCCTCGCCCTCACCGGGCGTGACAGCGGGCCGGAAATGGCGCCGCTCCTCGCTGCGATGGGCAAGGACCGCGCCATCCGCCGCCTCGAAGCTGCGGCATCCCGCTGAGGCTGGCGAAGCGGTTCCCCGGGCCTTATCTTCCGCCCATGTCCTGGTTTCCCCGCCCGTCCACGCCCGCTGCTGCATTGCGCGACCTGTTCGCTCTGATGCGTCACCGCAGCCGCGAGCAGGTGATCGCCGCCTGCCTTGCGGTGCTGATCACGACGATCATCGTCATCGAGTTCATCGTCGACCCGCAGATCGGCACCGCGCCGCCCCCGCGGGTCGTCGAGGTCGAGCTTTATGCCCCCAACCGGACTGACGCCGATATCGTCGCCGACCAGAAGAAGGACCAGGCCGCCAGGGAAGCGTGGCAAAAGGAGCGGCAGCAGCAGTTCAAGAAGCTCGAAAAGCAGCTCGGGATTGAGTGACGATCGCGAATGGATGGCGAAAGCCATCGCGCTAGGCGAGGACGCCCGCGGCCAAAGCGCGCCCAACCCCAACGTCGGCTGCGTGATCGTGTCGAGCTCGGGCCGGGTCATCGGCAAGGGCGCCACCGCGGCCGGCGGAAGGCCACACGCCGAAGCTGTGGCGCTTGGGGCGGCCGGCAAGCGCGCGGCGGGCGCGACGGTCTATGTGACGCTAGAGCCCTGCGCGCATGCGAGCGATCGCGGACCCGCGTGCACCGACCTGCTGCTCGAATTGCAGCCCA
>NZ_WJSQ01000170.1 GCF_009720245.1 Sphingomonas segetis
CCATCGTCTGCTTCATCTTCTGCGCGAACTCCGGCGGCATGCCGGGGATGTTCATCTCGTGAACCGTGACCTTCGATTCCCACAGGCCGGGCTCGACCATCACGCCGCCGCGCCGGCCAGTCCCCCCGCGAGGATCAATCCGAAGATGACGACCGTCCCGATGGCATCGTCGACACGCTGCGTGCTGTTCTGGAACGCGGAGATTACCAGGCCCGTGATGCGCGGACCCGCCCACAGGATCAGCATGCATAGCGCGGCCGCGGCGATCAGCACGGCGAATGGCAAGACCCGGCGCCAGCCGCTCACGGATTGCGCGCTCATGCCGGCACGGCCCGCTCGCCGTCGAACAGGACGCCGCCCTGCAGCCTATAGGTGTGTCGCACGCGGTCGTCGGCTTCGACGAGGAACTGCGTGACGCCCCTGAACCAGGGCGCACGCTCCTCCGGTGTGCAAGCCTGGATGTAGGTGTTGAACACGCGCGGATCGTAGAACCGGAACAGCGCGATGGTGCCGTCCGGCAGCTGCGCGTTGAGGAACTTCTTGAAGTGCCGCCGGAGCCCGTCGAGATCGAGCGCGCTCTCGCAGAAGATGCCCCAGTTGCAGGCGCGGCCGCGCTCCTGCCAGGCCTTCATCAGCGGCTCGCGGCGGTCGGCGAGCACGAGGTGCGGGGAGGCGGTGGCAAGGACGTGCGGAACGTCGCCCGAAAACAGGCAGTCGTGCTGCCGCGATTGCTTGACGAGGCCGTGCAGATCGGCGTCCTGCGCGGTATCGACGAGCGCGTACCAGGTCATTGCTTGCGGACCGCGTCCCCGGCCGCTTTGCCGATTCCAGGCGCCAACTTGCGAGCAGCCTCGGCAGCGGCGGCGGCGATGTTGGCGCAGCGCTCGCAGAAAGGCGCGCCGCTTTTCGCTGCAGCCTTGAACGTCTTGGCCTGCTCGGCCGGACGCGGAAAATATTTGCCTTCGGTGAGCGCTCCGATGAACGCTTTGGCCTGGGCCGCGATGTCGAAGCCCGCGCCGGGGCCGCCCGCGCCCGCGCCGCCGCCACCGCCGCCGCCACCGCCGGCACCGACCTCACCGATCAGCACGGTGAAGCAGCCGGTGACGATCACGCCGCCATGCGCCGTCATGTCGCCCATGCGTGCCGCTGGAAGCTTGCCGACAAGAACGGTCGGAGAGCCCTGGATAATCATGTCGATCGGCCCGACGCAGATCGCCATGTCGCTAATCCGCGCCTGCGGCATCATGCAGGTCAGAACGTTGAGCTGGCACGGCGGAATGATCGGCCCGCCGACATGCGGCACCAGCCCCGTCACCATCGGGCAGACGTGCATGTCGGTCACTCTGGCGGCGGGTTTGCCCATCTCGGAACCTCGACTTTCGTCAGGCGGTCACGCCGGTTGAACCTATCACTGATTCGGGAGAAGTCATTGCCTCCGGCCGCTATCGGGCGAAGTTTTCGCGGACGACATGCAGGTCCGGACTCATCTCTACCTCGAAGCCGGGTTTCCCGGACGATCCACGCATTCCGGGTGGGCGGTCCGGGTCGACGAATATCACGATCAGATTGTCGTCCTTCCGAAGCAGCTTGATTTCATAATCGTCGACCTTGAGACCGCGCTCCCGCAAACGCGAAACCGCCTTCTCGATCGCAGGGTAATTGGCGCCGCTCATCGGATCGATGTGTTGGATTTGAGGCATGGGCTTTCCTTTGCCTGAGGTGGCGGCCAGTGGAACTGCCGCGAAGATCATCGCCGCCTCTGCCCACAGTCTGCTGGACCACCTCATAATGTGCCCTCGTCGCCGGAGTGAGGGTCGAAATAGCGGTACGTACCGGACGGAGTTCCGAGATAACCGCGATATTCGTCCTTGCCGGCACCGTCGCTGGTGATTCCGTCGTAATCGGTTCCGGAGAAATGATCGCTGTTGTAGTCATCGCGCGCCGGATCCGACGTGCGTACTGCCCCGCCACTCGCATCCTGCGTCGAATAGTCGGCGTGGGTATGATAGTCGCCGACCTGCTGACCACCGGGCGGCACCCCGGCGTCGCTCGGGTTCACTCCGGCATCGCCGCCGACGACGGGACCGGAGAAGAAATATTGGCCGAAGGCGTCGCGATAGATGAGCCCGCCATATTCCCGGTTGGCAGCGATCGATCTGGGATTGGAATAGTCCAGTGCGGCACGTGCAGCATCATCTGCCGACGCGTGCGGTCCGCGGTCCGGCGTCTGCGGAGCGGCCGTGCAGCGCGCGACCGGCTCTGGCGGCGACGGCGAGAAAAACTCGACGATATCGCGCCAGATGCTCTCCAATGCCTCAAGCATGGCGATGATCGGCGGCTATGTAGCACATCGCGATTTCGTCACCCGCTTCTCACTCGAATTCCCTTCTTCAGTCGTTCAAGTTTCTCCGAAGGGTCGGTTCCACCGTCCTCGAGAATCCCTGCGCACCACCCGGGGTCGCCCGGCAAATGTTGAGCAGCCCAAAGAATGCTCGCGAGCGTCGCAAGGTCCTGTTCGCTCGAAATCCCGCATCCGCGACCGCGACCCACGGCTTGCTTGACGAATTGCGGCTCGATGCGCGGATCGAACCGTTGCTGAAGAAACCCCAATAGCCGTACGACGAATCCTTCGTCACAGCGTTGCTGCAAGGCGCTCATCGTCGTCGTGCTGATATCATGCATCGGGGCAGCAGCTGGTCACGGCTGTCGCAACTAATTGGCGTGAGGAATGATGGTTGCACTGCTGCCGGCGATCAGCAGTCCTTGGTCCGCCGCAACAGGCCGCGCCCAGTTCGCCCGGTAGTGCCAATAGGTAAAATACAAGGCGCCGTCATTCGCCACCGCCTGATTCTCGAGCCTTCGGAAATCCCCTATGTTGATTCTGCCGAGCTGCGGCACGAGGTTGATGTCCGTGCCACCGCCAAGCCGATGGGGAATGGCATGCCCCCGATGGTAATGCGGGCCGGCGCTCAGCGGATGACCCGCCATTCGACTGGCATCGCGATCCTCACCGTGGCGCCCGTGGCTGACCCCCCAAGCGGCGAGCAGCTGCCCTGCCGCAATATCGAACAGGTATGAGAAGCCCGTCGATTCTGTCTCCACGAGATCCGGATTGCGGATAGCCAAGGCATAGTCATCGACCCATCTATCAATCAATCTGGCGACGATGTCCTGCCATTGCGTCGAGCCCTTCGGCATCGATGTCACGATACTTGTAAGATCGTCGTAGCTGACCATAACCCCTCGATAGTGCTGATCGCACTTGTTGACCTGGCGCCTACTTTCTCGCCGTGGCCAGCGCCGACTTCGGCGCGTCGCCGACGATGAAGAAGGCGCGTCAGTAGAGCGGGTGCGAATATTCGGATTGGGCGCGCTTCGCTGTCTCGAGCGAGGTGCCGATGTCGGCCGTGCGCCCGGACGTGTAGAAGCGCTCCATCAGCTCGATCGTGCCTTACGTATCCACCAACCTGGGCCATGGCGCACGCCCTCAAATCGTCCGGCACAGCGGGCTCGTGCGGATGCGGGCGAGTTGCTTGTCGGTGAGCGTCAGCGGTGTCCCGCCGTTGCTCGAGGTTGGAAACATGAGGTTGCGCTGATCGTTGGCGTGGACCGGCGAGAAGGTCGAGGTCAGCAGGACGTGACCGACCTCGTGCGCGGGGTCCCAGCGGCTGCAGTCGTGAGTGACCGCGCACGCCGGCCTGGTCGCGGCATGGCCGCCGCAGCCCAGGACGTCGCCCTCCTGGAAGCGGTTGACGATGTAGACCGCGACATCGTGCGGGGGCACCCTGGTGCCCATTTGCTCGAGCTCGGCGAACTCGCCACTTTCCATGCTCCAATCGCAATTCTGGTCGATGACGGTGAAGCGGTTCTGCTCGTCCTCGGAGAGGCTAAGCGACTCCCCTGAAGCGAAGCGCGCGTCGATCGAATATTGGGCGTACACCCGTTCGATACTCGACATCATGCGGTTGAACGGCACGTCAGACAGCGACAACGAGCGGAAGTGCAGGTTGACCCGGTGGGTGAACCGGGGGAAGCGCGCGTCGAGCGCGCGCATCGTCTGTGGGCCGATCTGACCGTCGACCGTCAGCGGCGGGTTCGAGCGCTGGAACGCCTTCACCACATCCGTTGTCTCACGGCCATAGATACCGTCAGGGCTGAAGTGGGTGCTCGTCGTCGAACGAGGCATTGCGAAGCCGAGATCGATCAATGCCATCTGCACAAGATGGACGTGGCGTCCACTCACCCCGTCCCTGAGCACCCGGGACCCCGAGTCCACGGCCTGGAGCGCAGGTTCGTCCTTAAACCTCGGCGAGGACAACGGCATTACACGCCTCCCTTGACCATGTGAGCTCAGCTCACTCGACGATCCTCACTTGCTCGCCGTTTGCACCGGCGCCGTGGCGAGCGCCGATTTCCTTGCGTCGCCGACGATGAAGAAGGCGCCCCAATAGAGCGGGTGCGAATATTTGGGTTGGGCCATCAGCCCGCGCTTCGCAGTTTCGAGCGAGGTGCCGATGTCGGCCGTGCGCGCCGACGTATAGAAGCGCTCCATCAGCTCCGGCGTGCCTTCGGTCACCGGCACTTCCCAATGGGTCGCTAGAACTGCCCTTGCGTTCGCCGTCAGGAATGCCCGCACCAGCCCTTCGAGCGTCGAGCCGGCTTCCTCCTGCCCCGACAGCCGAGCGATATCCTGGTTGCGGATTCCGCTGCCCGTGTCGCAGGCGGAGAGCACGACGAGGTTCGCGTCGAGGCGCAGCCCGGCAATCTCGTCGAAGCTCAACAGCCCGTCCGAATTGGCGTCCCCGAACGAAGTGACCAGCCCGGGCGGCGACTTGAGACATCCCCAAACGCCCTCCTCAAGCCCGTGGGTGGCGAAATGGAGGATCGCATAGTCTCCGAGGTCGGTCATGTTCTCGACCGCGTCATCGGTGAACGCGGCCTGGGTGACGAGCGGGGCATTGGGATCGCCGAGCGCGGCGGCGGCCATCCGCACTTCCGCCGCCGGGATCGGCGGTGCGCTCGCGGCAAGCTCGCGCAGCGCCGCCGAATCGGCATAGCAGAGATCCCCGACCT
>NZ_WJSQ01000171.1 GCF_009720245.1 Sphingomonas segetis
CTGCCGGTCCTCGCGGGCCGACTGGCGGTCCTCGCGGGCGGACTGGCGCTCCTCGCGCGCCGACTGACGATCTTCGCGTGCGGACTGGCGGTCCTCGCGCGCCTGCTGACGGTCGGACGAGTCGCGGGGAGCAGCGAGTGCCGGGCTTGCCGCCGCGCTCGCAAGCAACAGAGAAATAAGGAATTTACGCATGACAGTGACCTTTCGACATCGTGACATGCATTTGCGCTCGTCGACCTGAGCGCTCGCTTAACCGTTTCGGAGCCGTATATTCATGTTTCCAGGGGAGGTCCGGCCGCGGCAGTTCCGGCCGCGCGCATGATTGCCCTTTTGATGCGCGGATAGGCACCGCAGCGGCAGATGTTGGGAAGCGCCGCGAGCTGCTCTTCGCTTGGGCTGGGACTCGACTCGAGCAGCGCCGCGATCGCCATGATGAAACCCGGCTCGCAATAGCCGCACATCGTCGCCTGCTCGACCAGCCAGGCCTGCTGCACCGGGTGCGCGCGGCCCGCGGACAGCCCCTCGATCGTGGTCACCTGCGCGCCCTCTAGCTCGCCGATGGCGACGCTGCAGCTGGTCACCGCGCGCCCGTCGATGATCACGGTGCACGCGCCGCAGTCGCGGCTGTCGCAGCCATATTTGGTCCCGGTCAGGTTGGACGCGTCCCGAAGCGCCCACAGCAGCGGAGTCTGCGCATCCAGCCGGTACCGCACCGCCTCGCCGTTGACCGTCATGCGCGTCATTCGATCAACCTAGCGAGACCCGAGCCACCCGTCATGCTGAACTTGTTTCAGCATCGACAAGTCGATGTTCACACGAAGGCACGAAGAAGGAGGAAGCCACGAAGAAGAGGCGCGCTACACCTTCGTGCCTTGATTTCTCCTTCGCGCCTTCGTGTGCAAAAATCCGTTGCTGCTAACGGACCGCGAGAGGTTACAAGAAAGGATGCCGCGCATTGCAAGCAAAGATGGCCTGAGCATAGGCTACGCCGAATCCGGCAGCGGCCATGCGACTCCGATCGTCTTCCTTCACGGGGTCGGGTCTGACAAATCCGTATGGCGGCCGCAGCTGGAGCATTTCGGACAGCAGCGCCGCGCGATCGCGTTCGATTATCCGGGATACGGCGAAAGCGACACCGTGCCGGAAGGCACCACGCGCGACGATTATGCCTCCGCAATCCTTTCGGGGATGCGCAAGCTCGGCATCGAACGGGCCCACGTCTGCGGCCTGTCGCTCGGCGGCGTCATCGCCATCGCCATGCACCATGCCGACCCGGAGCGCTGCGCCTCGCTGATCCTCGCCGACACGTTCGCGGCTCATCCCGACGGGCGCGGCATCTACGAACGCTCGACCGCCGCGAGCGGGAACATGCGCGCCATGGCCGAGGCGCGGGTCGACGTCCTGCTCGCCCAGCCCGCCGACCCGGCGGTCAGGACTGAAGTCGTCGAGACCATGGCGGCGATCGACCCCGTCGCCTTCCGCATCGGCGCGGAAGCGGTCTGGCTCGCCGACCAGCGCGAGCGCGCGCACCAGATCCGGGTGCCGTCGCTGATTCTGTGCGGCGCCGACGACCACATCACCCCGCCCGCGCTGTCGCACGAGCTCGAGCGCCTGATCCCCGGCTCTCGCTACGAGCAGATCGGGCGTGCCGGGCACCTCACCAACCTCGAACGCCCCGATGGATTCAATACGCTCGTCGGCGCCTTCATCCGCGGCGTGGATTCGCGCAGCTGATTCGAGGGGTCTGTCCTACAGGCGCGCGGCTGTGCCATGCTGCGGCAATGCGGTTCCTCTCACCCGAATTGAGCTTCGTCCCTGTACCTGACCGCAAAGGTGGGCGAGACTGCACGAACCCGTCCGTCACTGCGAACATTCGCGAACATTCGGGTGGCCGCGAATGAAAATCGCCTGCATCGGCGGCGGGCCGGCAGGGCTCTATTTCGCCATTTCGATGAAGCTTCGCGACCCGGCGCACGAGATCGCGGTGTTCGAGCGCAACGCGCCGGGCGTAACCTTCGGCTGGGGCGTGGTCTTCTCCGACCTGACGGTAGAGAACATCACTGCCAACGATCGCGTTTCGGCCGAAATCATCACCAGGGAGTTCGCGCACTGGGACGACATCGACGTGCACTTCCGGGGAGAGACCATAACCTCGGGCGGGCACGGTTTCATCGGCATCGGCCGCAAGCGCCTGCTCGAAATCCTCCAGGATCGCGCGCGCGAGCTCGGCGTCGTGCTGCACTTCAATGACGAGTGCAATCCCGCCGACCCGAAGTGGCGCGGCTATGACCTCGTCATCGCGTCCGATGGCGCCAACTCTCGCTTCCGGGACGCAGACCCCGAGGCCTTCGGCACCGACATCGACGTGCGCGCCAACAAGTTTGTCTGGCTTGGCACCTCGAAAGCGTTCGACGCCTTCACCTTCGCGTTCGAGGAGACCGAGCACGGCTGGATCTGGGCGCACGCTTACCGCTTCGCGCCCGACTTCTCGACCTTCATCGTCGAGTGCTCCGAAGAAACATGGCGGCGCTTCGGTTTCGACCGCATGTCGCAGGACGAGAGCATCGCGACGTGCGAGCGGCTGTTCGCCAAATATCTCGACGGGCACGAGCTGCGGTCGAACGCGTCGCACCTCGTCGGCTCTGCCGCCTGGCTAAACTTCCGCCGGATCAAGTGCGAGCGCTGGACCAGCGGCAACGTCATCCTGCTCGGCGACGCCGCGCACACCGCGCATTTCTCGATTGGCAGCGGTACCAAGCTCGCGCTCGAAGACGCGATCAAGCTGGCCGAGGTGCTCAACCGCAAAGGATTGAGCCTGGAAGCCGCGCTCGACGAATATCAGGCGGAGCGAAACCTCGAGGTGCTCAAGCTCCAGAACAGCGCCCGCAACTCGACCGAATGGTTCGAGACGCTCGAACGCTACACCCATTTCGAGCCGCTTCAGTTCGCTTATTCGCTCCTGACCCGCTCGCAGCGCATCAGCCACGAGAACCTGCGCCTGCGCGATCGGCAATGGCTGGAGACGGTCGAGCGCTGGTTCTGGAAGCGCGCCACGGACGGCCGCTCGAACAGGACGGCGCCGCCGATGTTCGCGCCGTTCAGGCTGCGCGAGATGGAAGTCGAAAACCGCGTCACGGTTTCGCCGATGGCGATGTATTCGGCGGTGGACGGAGTCCCCAACGATTTCCACTTCGTCCACTACGGCGAGCGCGCGCTCGGCGGCGCAGGGCTGGTCTTCACCGAAATGACCTGCGTCTCGCCCGAAGGGCGGATCAGCCCAGGCTGCACCGGCATGTGGAACGAGACCCAGGTCGCCGCGTGGAAGCGCATCGTCGATTTCGTCCACGCCAACTCGAAGTCGAAGATCTGCCTCCAGCTTGGCCATTCGGGCGGCAAGGGTTCGACGAAGCTCGGCTGGGAAGGCAACGACGTCCCCCTCGACGACGGCAACTGGCCGGTGATGGCGGCGAGCGACGTGCCCTGGTCGCCGGTCAACCAGGTGCCGAAGCCGATGACCCGCGCCGACATGGACACGGTCCGCGACCAGTTCGTCGCCGCGGTGCGCATGGGGCTGGAGTGCGGCTTCGACATGGTCGAGCTACACGCCGCGCACGGATATCTGCTTTCGGGCTTCATCACGCCGCTGCAGAATAATCGCACCGACGATTATGGCGGCAGCCTCGAGAACCGGCTGCGCTATCCGCTCGAAGTCTTCGCCGCGATGCGCGCTGCCTGGCCGTCGGACAGGCCCATGTCGATCCGCATCTCCGCCACCGACTGGGCGGGGGAAAATGGAATCACGCCGGAAGACGCGGTCGAGATCGGCGCAGCCTTCGCGCGCGAGGGCGCGGACCTGATCGACGTCTCGGCGGGCCAGACCTGGGCGGGGCAGAAGCCCGTCTACGGCCGCATGTTCCAGACCCCGTTCAGCGACCGCATCCGCAACGAGGGCAAGCTCGCGACCATGGCAGTCGGCAACATCTACGAGCCCGACCACGCCAACTCGATCCTCGCCGCCGGCCGCGCCGACCTCGTGGCGCTGGCAAGGCCCCACCTCGTCGACCCCTTCTGGACCCTCCGAGCCGCCGCCCAGCTAGATTACCGCGACGTCCACTGCCCCCCGCAATATCTCAACGGCCTCAGCCAGCTTGCCCGCAACCTGAAGCGCGAAGCGGAGGCTACGGCGGCACTCAGGGTTTGAAGACGCGGAAGCTGTGCGGAGGGATTGAGGTAGCTTCCGGTTGCGCGGCGCCTTGGCGAATGATTCCGACCCTCGCGGCGTCGTCGCGGTAGTTTTCGACCACGAACGCGCCGTTGTCGTAGGTGAAGAGCGCGACGTGATCGGGCGCGTCGATCTGCACCGGAGCCTCGGCGAAGAGGAATTGCTTGAGCCGCGTGATCATCGGCTGCGGCAGATTGTACAGCTCGCCGAAATTTTCCGGCATGGTCCAGAGGTAGAGCGTGCCTTTCGAATAATGGTTCATCAGGACGATCGGAAAGCCCTTTGCCGCGGCGACTCCACGGATGATGCCCCAGCTGTCGTTGGTGTAGAAACGCACTTCGGGGAACAGGATCGGCTTGTCCTTGCCGGCCTGCTTGAGCTCGGTCCCGTTGCCCGCGCCAAAGCCGACGAAATATTGGTCGATGGCGATCGTGTGCCCGGTCGTCCGCCACTCGGCGAGCTGCTCGAAGCCGCGATCCTGGGTCGCCTCGAGAAAGCCCGAGGTGACGATCACGTTCGCGCCGCCGCGAAGGCTCGCGTCGATTTTCGCGATGATGTTCGGGTCGCTCACGGCTCCCTGCGTGAGCAGGATCGTGTGTGCCTGCGTGGGGTATTCGGGATAGAGCTCGATCGGCACGCCGAGGTTGCCGATATAATTGTGCAGGAAATCCTCGCCCGTCGCGTGCGGAGGCCGGTAGCTCGCGATGCCGACGGGATTGCCGAGCTGCCCGAGCACCGCGTCCGCCGTGTGCAGCGCCTGGTTCGCGGCGCTAGCCCAACCGTTGCCGCCGGCGGCGGGCCAGCGGAAGCTCGTCGCCTGCTTGGCCCA
>NZ_WJSQ01000172.1 GCF_009720245.1 Sphingomonas segetis
GGCGATGGCGGCCGGCGCCGGCGACGCGGGCATGGGCATCATGATGGCCGGGCAGCGCGCCGCGCTCGGAGACATGCTTGCCTTCACCCGCGCGCAGGAAGCGACGGCCGATGCGACCGCCGCCCGCCTGCTGTCGAAAGCGGGCGTCACCGGCAAGGGCCTGCTCGACTTCTTCGGCAAGTTGCAGAACCACGAATACCGGCTCGCAATCTACTCCAAGGACAGCTTCGACCGCAGCCACCCGCTTTCGTCCGAACGTGTCCAGGCGCTCCAGCAGAAGCTGAGGGCCGACGCCTCGTGGAGCAAGCCGGTCGATGCCGCGCTCGAAAGCCGCTTCGAACGGGTCAAGGCCAAGCTGATGGGCTACGTGAACCCCAAGCAGGCGGTGATCAACTATCCCGAAAGCGACCAGAGCGTGCCCGCGCATTACGCCCGTGCCTATGCTTATCACCTCGGCGGTTACCCCGATAAGGCGCAGTCCGAAGCCGACGCGCTGCTCGCGGCCGACCCCGACGATCCCTTCTTCCTCGAGCTCAAGGGCCAGATTCTGCTCGAGGACGGTCAGCCCCAGGAAGCCATTCCGCCGCTGCGCGAGGCCGTGGAGCGTTCCGGCAATGCGCCGATGATCGCCGCAATGCTCGGCCATGCGCTGGTCGAGACCAACGACCCGAAGAATTTCGCCGAAGCCAAGCAGATCCTCAAAGTCGCCGTGAACCGCGACAATGAGGACCCGTTCGCCTGGTATCAGCTCGGCATCATCTACGATCGCGAAGGCGACCCCGCACGGGCATCGCTCGCCACGGCGGAGCGCAACAACCTCGAAGGCAACCCCAAGCTCGCGCTGGCGAGCGCGCAGATGGCATTGAAGGGCATTCCGCCCGGAACACCGGACTATCTTCGCGCGCAGGATATCGCCATGGTCTCGCGGGCCGAGCTGGCCAAGAAAGACAAGAGATACAGGAAAGACGGCCGGGAGTGAGCGAGATCAATCGGGCTGCGGCGACGCGGGGAATGCTCGCCGCGGCGATCGCGGGCGGCATCGTCGGCGCGCTGCTCGCGGCGGCGCTCCTCCTGTTCGCACTCCCCAATGTGCTCAGCAGCAGGATCGTGCGACAGGGGCTGCTCTCCGATCCGAAGATATTGTCCGACGCGGTGGATGCACTGCGCGATTCTCAATACGAGCCGGTCCTGGCCGCCAACCGCGCAGCGATCGAAACGCCGTTCGCAAGCTCGTGGAAGGGCGCGGCGGAACCCGAGGTCACGCTGGTCGAATTCTTCGATTACGCCTGCCCTTATTGCAAGGCGAGCAACCCCATCATCGACCGACTCGTGGCAGAGGATAAGGGCCTGCGCGTCGTCTATCGCGAGCTTCCGATCCTCGGGCCCGACAGCGTGACCGCGGCGCGGCTCTCGCTGGAATCGTCCAAGCTCGGCCGGTTCAACAAATTCCACGACACGCTGTGGGAGGCCGGCAGGCCCGCTCCGGAGACGATCGCGACTGCCGCGAAGGCGGCTGGGATCGCACCGCAGCCGCACGACGATCCGCTGATCGAAGCCGAGCTCAAGCGCAACTTCCAGCTCGCCGGCCAGCTCGGAGCGACCGGCACGCCGTTGTTCGTGATCGGCGATCGAGTGATGAACGGCGCGGTCGGCTACGAAACGCTGAAGCAAGCGATCGAAGCGGCGCGCGAAAAGGGGAACTAGGCCGCTCTCCCTGCCGGCGTGTTCAGCCTGCAGCGGCGGCAATCCCGAGCCGCGCCTTGGTCGCCGCCAGCATCTCCTGGAACCGCGGCTTGTCGCGCAGCCGGGCGAAATCGGGATCGGCCTCGGTATGCTTGATCTGCGAGGCCGTGTTCACCGTTTCGAAATAACGCTGAATCACGTCGAGCGCGGCATCGTCGTCCTGGAGCGCCACCGTGAGCGTGCAGGCCATGTTGTAGCGCATGGCGAGATTCTCCGGATCCAGCAGCAGTCCGCGTTCGATCCATTCGCGGGCCCGATCGCCTTCGCCCAGGACGGCGAGCGCATAGGCCCCGTTGGCGATGGCTGAACCGTTCGTCGGCTCCGCGGAAAGCGCCCGTTCGGCACGTTCGAACGCCAGTTTCGCGGCACCTTTGCGTGCTTCGAGGTTGCCCGTCGACTCATAGCAGGTCATGAGCATCGCCGGATTGTAATAGTCCGAGCTCACCAGCGCCGACGCCCGTTCGAAATAGGGAATCGACTCCGCGACCCGCCCCTCGCGGAACAGCATCCGCGCCGCTTCGCGGTTCACTTCCCATGAATCAGGGGCGCGCCGTACGGCCGTGTCGATCAGTTCGTTCGCCTGGTCCTGCTCCCCCTGCTCTTCCAGGTACCGCGCTTTGACGCAGAGTGCTTCGGGAAGATCGGCCCTGATCGCCAGTGCATGTTCCGCCGCCGGCAACGCATTGACATCCCTTCCGTGCCAGAACCGAAGCTCGGCCTGGGCAATCGCCATCAGCGCCCATGCTTCTGCGTAATTGGGATCGAGCTGAACTGCCTGCTGGCAAATCCGTGCAATCGCTTCGTCGCGCTTGAGGTCGCCGAACGTGCCGCCGATCCACTGCTGCCGGGCCATCAGGTAGAATCTGTACGCCTCCGCATTCGACGTGCCGCGGTGCTCAATCGCCTTTTTCTCTTCGGGCAGGAGCTTGAGCTCTAACGCCTTGGCGATTGCGTGGGAAATCTCGTCCTGGATGGCGAAGATGTCGGTGAGATCCCGGTCGTAGCGTTCGGCCCACAGATGCCGGCCGGTGTCGCCGGCAACCAGCTGCGCGCTGATCCTGATCCGGTTCCCCGCCTTGCGAACGCTGCCCTCGAGGACATGCGTGACGTCCATCGTCCGGGCGACTTCCTTCGCGTCGACCACCTTGCCCTTGAATGTGAATGCGCTGTTGCGCGCGACCACCTCGAGCGCGGAGATCTTGGACAAATCGGTAATGACGTCCTCGGTGATCCCGTCGCTGAAATATTCCTGCTCGGAATCGTCGCTGAGGTTCACGAACGGCAATACGCAAATGGCAATGGGCACCGGCGCCGGGGCGCTTTCCTCCGCCTTGCCCGGTGCCGCATCTCCTGCAACCTTGGAGATCGCCAGCAGCAGATCGTCGACGGACTCGGTCCGTCCATCCTTGCTCCACGGCGACAGGTCGATGCACTGAAGTTGTCTGAACCCGAGGGGCGGCTTCACCGAGTCCAGCGTCGCGGGGACCAGGCGGCCCGAATCGCGCCCTTCCGCGGCCTCGTCCTGGACCCATGCCGAGGCAATGGACGATGGGCTCCACAGCACCATCACCACCTGTGCGTCCTTCAACTCGCGGTCGATCTCGCTGCTGAAGTTCGCGCCGCCGTGAAGGTGGCGATCCCACCACACGGTCTGGCCGGCATCTTCCAGCACGACGGCAAGCTTCCGCGCCGTTTCGACGTCTTCGCGCGCATAGCTCAGAAAAACTCGAGCCATTGGATGAGCCCCCGCCTGCTTGGCAATCAACTCTGCTCTAAGCGCCTCGCGCGTTCAAAGTAAGCCTCGGACCCCTTGAATCCCTGCGCGACCACATACCATTCGCTCGAATCCTTGCGGCTGGCAGGGGGCTTGGCGTGCTTCACGGTCGCGAAGCTCCGTTTCAGCTCGGCGACCAGCTGGCTGTCGGCGCCGCCGGCAAGCACCTTTGCGACATAGGCGCCGCCCGGGCGCAGCACCTCGCGCGCGAACTCCAGGCCCGCCTCGACCAGCGCCATGGTCCTCAGGTGATCGGTTTGCTGGTGACCGACGGTGTTCGCCGCCATGTCCGAAAGGACGAGGTCCGCTGCGCCGCCGAGCGCGTGCCTGAGCCGCTCGGGCGCGCCTTCATCCATGAAGTCCATTTGCAGGATCGTCACCCCCTCGATCGGGTCGGTCGGAAGCAGGTCGATCCCGACGACCTCCGCCTGCGGCGCCCTGCGCCGGACCACCTGGCTCCAGCCGCCAGGCGCGATGCCGAGGTCGACGACAGCCTTCACGCCCCTGAGCAGCCCGAAGCGCTCGTCCAGCTCGAGCAGCTTATAGGCGGCGCGGCTGCGGTAATTCTCCGCCCTGGCGCGCTGGACATAAGGGTCGTTGAGCTGCCGCTCGAGCCAGCGCGTCGAAGAGGCGGTGCGGCCCTTGGCGGTCCGGACGCGCTTCATTTCCGCCTCCCCTCCGGGGGAGGGGACGTCAAAGCACCCACCCGTCCCGCGCCATCAGCGAGCGCAAGATGCCCTCGCGAATCCCGCGGTCGGCGATGCCGAGGTTCTTCGCCGGCCAGATTTCGATGATCGCTTCCAGGATCGCGCAGCCGGCCACCACGAGGTCCGCGCGCTCGGTGCCGATGCAGGGCAGCGACGAGCGCCCCGCATAGTCCATCTCCGCGATCATCTCGCTGATGCTCCGCATTGCCTCGATCGGAACGTGAAGGCCGTCGACCGCGCGGCGGTCGTAGAAGGGCAGCGCGAGATGGACGCTGGCGAGCGTGGTTACGGTCCCGCTCGTGCCGAGCAGGCGGATCCCCTCGCGCGTCTCGGGGAGCATCGTCGCGAATTTGGCGAATGCGCGGCGCGCCCGCTCGCGCATTCGCTTATAGGCGAGCAGCCGGTCGGGCCCCTCGAGCGCCTCCTTGCCTTCGCTTTCGGTGAGCGAGACGACGCCCCACGGCGCACTCCACCAGGCGCGGATCTTGGGCACTCCCTCTTGCTGGTCGATCAGCACCAGCTCGGTCGAGCCGCCACCGATGTCGAAGATCAGCGCCGGCCCGTCGCCCGGCTCGAGCAGCTTGTGACAGCCGAGCACGGCAAGCCGCGCCTCCTCCGCCGGCGCGATGATGTCGAGAACAATCCCTGTCTCCATGCGCACCCGCTCGGCGAACTCGCCGCCGTTCGCGGCGCGGCGGCAGGCCTCGGTCGCAACCGAGCGCGACAACGAGACATTGCGCCGCCGAAGCTTGTCGGCGCAGATCGACAGCGCGGCGACGGCGCGGTCCATCGCCTCGTCGGACAGC
>NZ_WJSQ01000173.1 GCF_009720245.1 Sphingomonas segetis
CTACCTGACCCGCGATGAAATGGCGCTCGCCGATGTCAGCCGGGTGTGCCAGCAGCGCTTCCGCGACCGGCCGAGCACGCGCCAGCTCGATCGCTGCGCCGCGTTCGACGATGCCGCGATCGGCCTGCTCGACCGCGACCCGTTGCGCGACCGCGGGCCGTTCGCGCCGCTCGCCGTCACCGGGCGCCAGTGGAGCGCCGCGTCGGCGCTGTCCGGCGATTATCTCGCGATCGACGGGCGGCTGGATCAGATCCGGCTGCGCGTCGAGCTTGCGCTCGCGCCCGAACGGGTTCCGGCAGAGGGCGAACCGGACTAGTGCTGTGTCGACGCCAAGGCTGTGCCGCTGCCGCCGCTCGTCGCCGCCGGTGCTTTCGGCTTGCCGAGCGGCTGCTGGTTCTCGGCCACGGCTTCAGCCGAGAGCGCATATTTGAGATTGTCGGAAACCTCGAACTTCTTCTCGTAATCGACCGGCGCGACGTCTTTCGACGCCTCGCGAGCTGCAAGGTTGAAGCGCACCGCGACGCGCTTGTCGCCGCGCATCGACGGAGCGAGGTGGATTTCCTCGGCGCCGGGGATTTCCTTGATCGCCTGCGCGAGCTCATCCTGGGTCGACGGAGTCACGTGCGGCGCGGCGAGCGCGGCCGTGCGCAGCGCGGCGGCATTGGGCTCGCGGCCGGCGTAAGCGTCCGAGAATGCCGCGGGCTGACCCCAGCTGCCGGCCCAGCGGTAGAACAGGTGCGCACCGAGAACCGCATTCTTGGCGAGACTCGATGCCCAGGTCGGGAGAACGTAATCCGCGTGGTAATGAGTCGCCCAGCCGACCGGCGCATAGACCGTGCCCGACAGCGCCGCTTCGGCGATCTTCGAGGCGCGGCGCCAGCCGTCGGGATCGGGCGCTCGGGCCAGCGATCCGTCGCAGGTGAAGGTGAACTGGCAGCCGGTCGTCCGGGTCGAGCCCTGGTAGACGACTCCGCACACGCTGTTCGGGAAGGCGGGATGCCGAACGCGGTTGAGCACCACCTGCGCGACCGCGCGCTCGCCATCGGCGTCCTGGTTCCCGGCCTCGTAATAGACGGCACTGGCGAGGCAGGTAAGCGCCTGCTCGCGGGCGCTCGCGCTGCCCTTGAAGGCGAAGGGCGCGGCGGCGGGGTTGGGTCCACCGGTCAGCGGGATCTCGGCATTGACCTTGACCGCCTGCTCGGGTGCGATCGGTTTGAGGATCAACGGCGGCGGGGCAGGGGGCGCGGCATGCGCGGCAGGGTTCGTGGCGGCGTTGGGAACCGCCATGCTGCCGATCGCAACCGCCGACACGAAGCCGAGCACGCCGAACCCGATTGCCTCGCGCGGATTGGTGCGCACGAACGCGCGCCCGCGCTCCCGCCAGTCTATGGCAGTGCGCCGAACGCGGTCCAGCGGCCTTGAAAGGGTCAATGCTTCAGCCATTGCGCAGTGATATACTCAACTAATACAGTTGTTTCAACGTGGCGTGCGGCGAACGCGAAAGCTTCCTGTCTCGGTCCATCGGATCAACGGTCTCAACGGGATAACCCACACCACTCCGACGAATAGATAATATGGCGCCTGGACGAGCACAGGCCATTTGCCGACGAAGGGGCTCATGCTTGCGACGAACGCCGCCCAGACGAGGATTATCGCCAGAATCGCGGCGATTCCGATGAGCTTTCTGGGCGACGGCTGGTCGGTCATGGCGGGCGGCGCGATAGCGGAGATCGCGTTTCACGCGAAGAGGTGAAGCCGGTCCGACCGGAGCCGGCGACGAGCGACGGCCTCAATTCCCCGCGGGTGAAATCCGGAACTCGATGACTTCCGGCCGCTCCCTCAGCTGCTCGGCGAGCTTGTCGATCGCGTGTTCTTCGGTGGTGCGCAGGTTCATTCGATATTCGAAATGCTGCCCGAGGTCGGTGAGGCGGTAGCTGAGCTCGCCGATGTTGAAGCCGAGGTTCTCGACCATCGCCTGCACCTCGCTCATCGGGAGGACGGAACCGCGGTCGAATTTCACCCAGTAATGGGCGTAAAATTGCGACGGGAGCTGCTGCTCGATCCAGCGGAATGCGGACAGGACTCCGAGCGTCAGGAAGGTCGTGACGATCGCGGGGAAATAGAAGCCGGCGCCGAGCAGGATGCCGATCGCGGCGGTGATCCAGATCGATGCCGCGGTGGTCAGGCCGCGGATCGTCAGGCCCTCCTTGAAGATCACGCCGGCGCCGAGGAAGCCGATACCGGTCATGATGCCCTGCGCCATGCGCGTGGGGTCGAGACGGATCGTGTCCTGCTCGAGCATCGCTCCCCACTCGCTCTGAAAGACCGTGAGCAGCATCAGCAGCGACGAAGCAAGGCAGACGAGGGCGTGCGTCCGGAAACCGGCGGGGCGGCCGTGAAAGGTTCGCTCGAGGCCGATCAGCGCACCCGCCGCAAGCGCGAGGCCGAGGTGGCTGAGGATGGTCAGCTGGTTGGGGCCGATGAGCATCTGCTACACCACCGCGTTCCTGCGGATCACTTCCTTGTACCAGGCGGCGCTGAGCTTGGGGGTGCGCTTCTGCGTCTTGAAGTCGACGTAATGGATCCCGAACCGCTTCGAATATCCGTCGGCCCATTCGAAATTGTCCATCAGGCTCCACAAGAAATAGCCCTTGAGCGGATAACCTTCGGCGACCGCCCGGCGGAAGCTGGTGATGTAGTTGCGAAGGTACATGACGCGGTCGGCATCGTCGATGCGGCCGTCGTGGACCGGATCGTCGGCCGACGCGCCGTTTTCCGAGATGTAGAGCACCTTGGGCTTCCACAGCTCGCTCACCTGGCGCACGCCCCAGTAGGCGACTTCGGGACCGACGATCAGCCACGGCGAGGCCATGTGCGGCGAGGAGGCGATGTGCGGGATCGTCGCATAGCCTTTGGCAGAATCGTCGGCGCGGACCCACTCGGGCGCGTAGATATTGAGCGCGAGGAAATCGAGCGGGCTGGCGATCGCCTTCATGTCGCCGTCCTGCACTTTGGGCGCGTTGGCGCCTTGCTGGTTCAGATATTCGTCGATGTAGCGGCCTTCCATGATCGCGGTCAGGAACATTGCGTTGAGTTCGCGCGTGGCCTTCTTCGCGGCGGCGATATGCTCCGGAGTCTCGATGACGGGCACATAGAAGGTGGTGTTGTCCGCGATGCCCACCTGCGTGCCTGGTTTCGCGCTGGCGCGGATCGCCTGAACCCCGAGGCCATGGGCGAGCGTGCCGTGGTGGCGGACCTGATTCACCTCTGCGGGCGGGAGCTTCAGACCCGGCGCGTGGATGCCGACGAGGTGGCCGAGGTCGGTGAAGCAGCGGATTTCGTTGACCGTCATGATGTTCTTGACGCGGTCGGAGATCTGCCCCGCCATGTAGCCGGCGTAATCCGCGAAGGCATGGGCCGTGTCGCGGTTCTGCCAGCCGCCCGGGAGTGCCGCGGGTAGGTCCCAATGGAACATGGTGACGTACGGCTCGATGCCGTTCTCGAGCAGGTTGTCGATCACGCGCTTGTAATGGTCGACACCCCTGGGGTTTGGTTGTCCGCGCCCTTCCGGAAAGATCCGCGACCAGGCGAGCGACATGCGATAGGTCTGGACGCCGAGGTTCTTCAGCAACTGCGTGTCCTCGGCGTAGCGGTGGTAGCTGTCGTCGGCGACGTCGCCGGTGTCGCCGTTGAAGGTCTTGCCGGGCGTGTGGGAGAATAGGTCCCAGTTGGTCGGCCCGCGCCCGTCTTCCCTGACCGCGCCTTCGATCTGGTAGGCGGCGGTCGCCGTTCCCCACTTGAAGCCGTTGGGGAAGCTGAGGTCGGTGCACTTCAGCACTTGCGCCGCGGCAGGTGCGCCGAAGGCGGTGGCTGCACAGGCGGCGCCGAGCGCCTTGCCGAGATCGCGGCGGCTGAAGTCTGTCACGGTGATGAACCTCCCTCCCTGTTGCAGCAGGATGATTAGCAGCTTCGGCAGGTCTGGCGAGACTGCTGTCGAGCGGGCTAAGAGCGGCGCATGGAATCCGATTCAGAGCAGATCGACGAGAAGCTGCGCGCGATGACCGACTGGCGCGGAGCGATTCTGGCGCGGCTTCGCCGGCTGATCCACGAGGCCGATCCGGAGGTCGTCGAGACCGTCAAGTGGCGAAAGCCGTCGAACCCTTCCGGAGTGCCGGTGTGGGAGTATGAGGGAATCATCTCCACGGGCGAGACCTACAAGGACAAGGTCAAACTCACTTTCGCGCGCGGCGCTTCGCTCGCGGACGCGGCTGGGTTGTTCAACGCGAGCCTCGGCGCGGGCACCCGCCGCGCGATCGATTTTCGCGAAGGTGACGAGATCGACGAAGAGGCGTTCAAGGCGCTGGTCCGCGAGGCGGTGGCGCTGAACGTGAAGCGGGCGGGTTAGCCGCAGATGGTCGGGGTCGCGGGACCCTTCTCGGCGGTGTAGCAATCGCCCTTGGCCGCGTTGGCGCGGTTCTCGGCGCGCATCGCGACGAACGCCACCGCGCTCACGGCCACGATGACCAGACCTGCAATCGCCTTGGAACGCATTCGACTATCCCTGTGCGAGTCAGCCCCGCCGCTCCCGATTTGCACGCTAACATTCAACTATCGGTAAAAGAAGGGGAATGGCATGCCGGTCGCGGGCCGAGATCAATTCTCTAGTCAAAAGTTGGGGATTGTTGCTTCGGAGCCACGGCATTGCGGAGCGGCGAGCCGGCGCTAGGGTCGCGACGATGCTCCGACCGGCCGCCGCTTTCCTGATCGCCCTGATCGCCCCGATCGCCGCGCCGCTTGGTGCGCAGCCCGTACCGCTTCCGAACGGGGTCGAAGCGAGCGGCGCCGGCATGGCGATACGCGTCGAGGCGCTGACGGATTCAGTCCTGCGGGTGCGCATCGCGCGCGGCGGCGAATGGGCCGAGGATGCGAGCTGGGCGGTCCCGGCCGTGGTGCGGCACCAGCGCGTTCCCGTGCAGCAGGCGGTCGG
>NZ_WJSQ01000174.1 GCF_009720245.1 Sphingomonas segetis
CTGACGATGCCCGCCGCCGCCTGCGCGCCAACCCGCGCGATGCCACCGCCCATCGCGCGCTTGGCAGGGCACTGCGGCAACTAGGCGACAGTCGCGGCGCGAACCACGCGGAGCTCGCAGCGATTAGCCTCGCGGATCACGATCCCGACATTGTGCGCGCCCATCAGGCGATGCTCGCCAACGACATGCCCGCTGCCGAAGGCATCCTTCGCGGATTGCTCGGCAGCCGCCCCGACGACGTCGTCGCGATGCGCCTGCTGGCGGAGATCGCCATTCACTTCGGCCTGCCGCGCAAGGCGGAGGCGCTCCTTCGGCGCGCGATCGAGCTCGCGCCCGGCTGGTTCTATTCGCGCTACACGCTCGCGGTCGCACTTGATCTGCTGAGCCGCGCCGGCGAAGCACTCGCCGAGCTGGGCAAAATCGCCGGTCCGGAGGCTGACCTCGATCCGATCGTCGCGCTGAAGGCCGTGTGCCTGAGCCGCATCGGAGAGAATGAGGAGGCGCTGCGCCTCTATCGCTCCCTCGCTGCGCGCCAGCCGGCCAACGCCGACATCTGGATCAGCATTGCGAACCTCCAGAAGATCGTCGGCGAGGAAGGCGCTGCCGACACCTATCGCAAGGTATTGCAAATCTCCCCCACCAACGGGGAGGCGTGGTGGAGCCTCGCCAACCTCAAGACCTATCGGTTCTCCGACGCGGACGTGGCGACGATGCAAGCGGCGCTTGCCTCGACTGGCCTCTCCGACAACGACCGACTGCGGCTGCACTTTGCGCTAGGCAAGGCGCTCGAGGACCGCGGGGAAGTCGACTCGAGCTTCGATCACTACCGCCAGGGCAATGCGATCCGCTCGGTGCAGACGCGCTATCGCCCGGCGGAAACGACGGCGCTCGTCGATGCGACCGAGCGCCTGTTCACCGTCGAATTCCTCGAGGCGCGCAACGGCTGGGGGTGCGAAGCGCCCGATCCGATCTTCATCGTCGGCATGCCCCGCGCCGGCTCGACCCTCGTCGAACAAATCCTCGCCAGCCACCCGCTCGTCGAAGGGACCGGAGAGCTTCCGGACGTCATCGTCATCGCGCGCGAGCTGGAGGAGGGCAGCCCGGGCGGCGCTCCCGAAGGATGGCGGAACTATCCGAATGTTCTCGCCGAGCGCTCCGCCGAAGACATCGCGGTGCTGGGCCAGACTTATCTCGAGCGCACCCGGATCCAGCGCAAGACGGAGCGACCGTTCTTCACCGACAAGATGCCCAACAACTGGCTCCACCTCGGGCTGATCCGATTGATGCTGCCGAACGCCAGGATCGTCGATGCCCGGCGCCACCCGCTCGCCTGCGGCCTCTCCAACTTCAAGCAGCATTATGCACGCGGCCAGGAATTCTCGTACGATCTCGAACATTTCGGCCGATATTATCGGGATTATGTGCGGCTGATGGCCCACGTCGACCGGGTTTCGCCAGGCCGCGTCCATCGCGTTATTCACGAGAAGCTGCTGACCGACCCGGAAGCGCAGATACGCGCTCTCCTCGACTTCCTCGGGCTTCCGTTCGACGAAGCGTGCCTCAACTTCCACCAGACGAAGCGCGCGGTGCGCACCGCGAGCGCCGAGCAGGTCCGGCGACCGATCGACGCCGGGGGCGCGGAGTCGTGGAAACGCTTCGAGCACTGGCTCGACCCGCTCAAGACGGCGCTGGGGTCGGCGCTCGATAGCTGGACGGGTGACGCGAGCGACTCTGTTTGACGAACCGCGCGGCTTGGGAAATAATCTCCGGCTGAAACGTCAAAGAGGGGTTCGGAAGAATGCTCAAGCTCCTTGCGATTACCGGTCTGATGCTGGGTGCCGCTCCCGTGGCAGTGCAGGCGCAGCAGCAGCCGCCCGCCCCGGCGATCAGCTTCGACGACCAGCCGTCTCCGGCGGCGAAAGACGATTCTAAGCGGATCATCTGCCAGACCGAGCAGAAGATCGGGTCGCGGCTTGCGTCGAAGAGGGTGTGCATGACGGCGGCCCAGTGGAAGGAGCGGGAGCTTCAGACTCGCCGCGACCTCGACCAGCTGCACACGAACACCCAGCCCACCGGCGGGCCCGGCTAGGACCGCCGCGGCCTATTCCGCCGCTTCGCGCAATTCGGCTCCTGCGGGCGTCAACACGAGCTGACCGTCGCCTTCATCGACGCGAACGACCGATCCATCCGGGATTTCGCCCGCCAGGATTTTGTCGGCGAGCTGGTCCTGGAGATATTTCTGCACCGCACGCTTGAGCGGCCGGGCGCCATAGACCGGATCGTAGCCCACGCGGCCGAGCCACGCGCGCGCCGCGTCGGTCAGTTCGAGCCGGATTTTGCGGTCCTCGAGCAACTTGCCAAGCCGGGCGATCTGGATGTCCACGATCGGGCCCATGTGCCCGGTGCCGAGCCGGTGGAACAGGATGATTTCGTCGAGCCGGTTGAGGAATTCCGGGCGGAAGTGGGCGCGGACGACGTCCATCACCTGCGGCTCGACTTTCTCGACCGGTTCGTCTTCGCCGAGTGAGGCGAGGTGCTGCGAGCCGAGATTTGAGGTCAGGATGATGATCGTGTTGGAGAAGTCGACCGTGCGCCCCTGGCCGTCGGTCAGCCGGCCGTCGTCCAGAACTTGCAGCAGCACGTTGAATACGTCGCCGTGCGCCTTCTCGACCTCGTCGAACAGCACCACCTGATAGGGCCGGCGGCGGACGGCCTCGGTCAGAACGCCGCCTTCCTCATAGCCGACATAGCCCGGAGGAGCGCCGATGAGCCGCGCGACCGCGTGCTTCTCCATGAATTCGCTCATGTCGATTCGCACCATCGCCGCCGAATCGTCGAACAGGAATTCGGCGAGCGCCTTGGTGAGTTCGGTTTTGCCGACTCCGGTGGGGCCGAGGAACAGGAAGGAGCCGAGCGGGCGGTTCGGGTCCTGGAGGCCGGCACGGGCACGGCGGACAGCGGCGGAGACCGCCTTCACCGCATCTTCCTGCCCGATCACCCGCGCGCCGATTGTCGCTTCCATCTGCAGCAATTTCTCGCGCTCACCCTCCATCATCCGCTCGACCGGTACTCCGGTCCAGCGGCTGACCACCGCCGCGATGTCCTGGTCGGTGACTTCCTCGCGCAGCATCGCGCCCTTTGTCGCGGCCTGCGCGTCGGCGAGCTGCTTCTCGATCTCGGGGATGCGCCCGTATTGGAGCTCGCCCGCCTTGGCGAGGTCGCCACCCCGCTGCGCCTGCTCGAGCTCGAGGCGCGCGCCATCGAGCTGCTCCTTGAGCCTGGCCTCAGCGGAAATCTTCTCTTTCTCGGCCTGCCAGCGCTGGGTCAGCTCGGCCGACTGCTGTTCAAGGTTGGCAAGCTCGTCCTCAAGCTTGGCAAGCCGGTCCTGCGATGCCCTGTCCTGCTCCTTCTTCAGTGCCTCGCGCTCAATCTTGAGCTGGATGATTCGCCGGTCGAGATTCTCGATCTCCTCGGGCTTGGACTCCACTTCCATGCGAATGCGCGAAGCCGCTTCGTCCATCAGGTCGATCGCCTTGTCGGGCAGGAAGCGGTCGCTGATGTAGCGGTTGCTGAGCATCGCCGCGGCGACAATCGCGCCGTCGGTGATCCGCACACCGTGGTGAAGCTCGTATTTTTCCTTGAGCCCGCGCAGGATCGAGATCGTGTCGGGCACCGTCGGCTCGCCCACGAACACCGGCTGGAAGCGTCGCTCGAGCGCCGCATCCTTCTCGATATATTTGCGATATTCGTCGAGCGTCGTGGCGCCAATGCAGTGAAGCTCGCCGCGGGCGAGCGCCGGCTTGAGCAGGTTGCCGGCGTCCATCGCGCCCTCGGCTTTGCCGGCGCCAACCAGCGTGTGCATCTCGTCGATGAACAGGATGATGTCGCCCGCCGCCTGCCGCACTTCGTCGAGAACACCCTTCAGCCGCTCCTCGAACTCGCCGCGGTATTTCGCGCCGGCGATCAGCGATCCCATGTCGAGCGCGAGCAGGCGCTTGTCCTTGATCCCGTCGGGCACGTCGCCGTTAGTGATACGGAGCGCCAAGCCCTCCGCGATCGCGGTCTTGCCGACGCCGGGCTCGCCGATCAGCACCGGGTTGTTCTTTGTCCGCCGCGCAAGCACCTGGATGGTGCGGCGGATTTCCTCGTCGCGGCCGATCACCGGATCGAGCTTGCCTTCGCGCGCAGCAGCGGTGAGGTCGCGCGCGAACTTCTTGAGCGCGTCGTAGCGATCCTCGGCGCCTTGCGTGTCGGCCGTACGGCCGCCGCGGAGCTGCTCGATGGCGGCGTTGAGCTTCTGCGGGGTGAGACCCGCCTTGGCGAGCGCGTTGCCGACGTCGCTGCCCTTCGCCAGCGCCATCGCGAGCAGGATTCGCTCGACGGTGACGTAGCTGTCGCCGGACTTTTTCGCGACCTGCTCGGCCTGGTCGAGGATGCGGATGGTGTCGCCGTCCATCGCCGGCGCCTGGGTCGCGCCGCTTCCGGTCACGGCCGGAATCTTCGCGACCAGTGCATCGGCCTCGCGTTGGGCCGCTTTGGCATCGCCGCCAGCGGCCTGGATCAGCCCCGCGGCCATGCCCTGCTCATCGTCGAGCAGTGCCTTCAGCAAGTGTGCCGGGGCGATCCGCTGCTGATGCTCCCGAACGGCGATCGTCTGGGCCGCCTGAAGTAACCCGCGCGCACGGTCGGTGAGCTTCTCGAAATCCATTTGTTCGTACCCCTGTTGGCTTCAACACCGATATGGTGTTGCAGATAGGCAACACAAGGCTATTTCACCGTTGCGGCCGGCCTCTTTCGGGACCCTGCGTGGGTGCGGCGGTCGGCTGAGCGACGAAGGCGGGGGAGGCCGCGGCAGGTGCCGACAGCGGTCAACACGCTCGCGACCGAGCGCCCGTTCGGCTGGTTCGAGCACAATGTGATCGCGACCGTCCAGATGATCTACCCGGGCGCGGGGCGGAAAGTTTATCCGG
>NZ_WJSQ01000175.1 GCF_009720245.1 Sphingomonas segetis
TCGGAAAAGCGCGCCCGCGAACGCGCCGCCGCGATTCGCCGCGCACGCAAGCTCGAGCGCAAGCGCGCCGAGCGCGAGGGCGCCCGCTAAGCGCCTCCGAACCAGACCCGTGTCCGTCGCCGAAGCCGCCCATCGCCCCGACCATCGCGGGAAGGCCGTCGCGCTGTGGCTTGGCTTCATCCTCGTCATCGCCGCCGGAGTCGCGCTCGCCTGGGTCGGCGCCCATTCGGTCAGCCAGCGGGTGGTCCAGGTCGCGACGATCCAGGCCGGCAGCGGCCCGACAATCCAGCCGCAGGACGGCGTGCTGATTGAATATGAAGGCCGGCTCGAGAACGGCAAGGTATTCGACTCGAGCGCTGGCAAAGGCCCGGTCCCGCTGCTCGCCAGCCAGGTAATTCCCGGCTTTGCCGACGCATTGTCGCGGATGCAGGAAGGCGGCCAGTACAAGATCCACATCCCGTCGAAGCTCGGCTACGGCGCCACCCCGCCGTCTGGAGCGCCGATCCCGCCCAACGCCGACCTCGACTTCGACATCAAGGTGGTGAAGGTCGTCCCCAACGCCGCGCTGATGCAGGGCAATCCGCCTCAGCCGGGGCAATAGAGACTCAGTCTGCGACCACTTCCGGAGGGTCCTCCTCCCCCTCCGCCTGACGGTGGCTGGCGTCGACCAGGACGACCTTGAGCGTGGCGAGGATCGGATCGGCGAAGAGGATCCCGAGAATCCCGAACAGGGCGCCCATCAGCAACTGCATCGCCAGCACCACCGCCGGCGCGAGGTCGACCGTGCGGCGCGCGATGTACGGGACGACCAGATAGCCGTCGATATTCTGGACGAAGAAATAGACGAAGATCGCGTAAAGTCCCTCGTGCGGCCCAGCGGAAAAGCCGACCGCGACCATCAGTACGCCCGACGTGATCGCGCCGATGTTTGGGATGAAGGCGAGGACCCCGGTGACGAGGCCGAGCAACGCCGCCATCGGCACGCCGCCGAGGCTCAGCATGGTCCACGTGAACACGCCTTCGAAGACCATCCCGACGAGTCGCCCGAACAGCAGTCGCCGCAGGGTGAAGCCGACATGCTCCGCCACCCGGTAGAAGCCGGCGCGCAGCCGCAACGGCAGCATCCAGGCGATCCCGCGGTCATAGATGCGCGGCTCGGAGGCGAGAAAGATGCCAATCACGATCATCGCGATGGCGCTGGTGAAGGCGCCGATCGCGCTGCCCACCGCGCTGGTCAGCCGGCCCACGCCGCCGAGCAGCTGGCTGCCGAGGTTGCTGCTCATCTCGGCTGGCGGGACCAGCCCGATCGAGCCGGCGAATGCCATCAGTTGGGTGAATTGCGCCGTCACCACCGCGCGCAGCGCCTCGGCCTGCGCTGCGATCGTCGTGCCGGCGAACCAGAACAGCCAGCCGATGAAGCCGAAGCCGAGCAGCAGCACGAGCACCAGCCGCCATGCGCGCGGGATCGGCAGGAAGCGGCCAAGCAGCCGTGCCCCGCCGTCGAGGAACACCGCGAAAATCGCGCCGCCCACGATCAGCAGCAGCGGCTGGGCGAGTACCACGATGCCGACGATGGCGAGCGCCATCCCGAGCCACACCGCCGCCTTGGCGATTTCCCGGCGCACGACCGGGTCGCGGAACTCCGCCGGTCCAGGCCGCTCGACGTGGGGCTCGGTGGTCGGCGGGCGGACGGCCATTCAGCCCTCGATTACCGGAGCGAAGTCCCGGCCCGGCCCGGCCGCAGCGCTTCGACCCAGCTCAGCGGGTTCCACCATTCGCTGGTCCCGTCGAGCGAGAATGTGATGAACTCGGCGCGCCCGCCGATATTTTCCCACGGCACCGGCCCGCCGAGGCCGCCCTGCCATTCGGGGACTCGGCTGTCCGCCGAATCATCGCGGTTGTCGCCCATCAGCCACACATGGCCTTCGGGGATCGTCACCGGCCCGAAATTGTCCTCGCTCGAGCGGCCGAGCTCGACCGTCTCATAGGAGCGGCCGTTCGGCAGCGTCTCGCGCATGACCGGCACGCGGCAGTACATCTGCCCGTCGGGCCCGTGGACGCGGAAGTCGTAGAGCGCCGGGTCGTGGTCTGAACCGCACGGCGAGTTCGCGTCGATCGGGATCATGTCGGGCTTCAGCGCCTGGCGCTTCACCGGCTGTCCGTTGATGTAGAGCTGCCCGTCGACCATCCGCAGCGTGTCGCCGGGGAGGCCGATCACGCGCTTGATGTAGTCGGTGCGCGTGCCGGGCGGGGTGACGATGACGATGTCGCCGCGCTCGGGCATCTTGCCGAACAATCGCCCTTCCATGGGGGGAATGACGTGGAAGCTCGGGGAAACCCAGGACCAGCCGTACGGATATTTGGTGACGACCAGCCGGTCGCCGGTGAGCAGCCCCGGCATCATCGATTCCGACGGGATGTAAAACGGCTTGGCGATCAGGCTGTGGAAGGCGAGCACCGCGACCAGCACCCACAAAAGGCCCTTGATCTCGCGCCATAGGGCCGAGCCCTTGGGCTCCGTCTTCTCGCCCGGCGGCGACGCCTGGTGGTCGGTGGTGGTCGCCTCGGGAACGGATTCGGTCAACACTCAGGGCTCCAGCTTGCGGGCGGTCAGGATCACGAAAGCCTGCGCCCAGGGATGATCGTCGGTCATCGTCAGGTGAATGTCGATGGCGTGGCCTTCCGGCGCAAGGGCGTCAAGCCGCGCCCTCGCTCCGCCGCTCAGCTGTAGCGTGGGTGCTCCTGACGGCAGATTAACGACTCCGATGTCCTTCATGTGGACACCGCGCCTGAAGCCCGTGCCGACCGCTTTGGAGAAAGCTTCCTTGGCGGCGAAGCGCTTGGCGAGCGTGCCGGCGCGGGTGTGCGGGCGCGACGCGGCCTTGGCCTGCTCGACCTCGGTGAACACGCGCCGGAGGAACTTGTCGCCCCAGCGCTCAAGCGATTTCTCGATCCGCTCGATGTTGCACAGGTCCGAGCCGATGCCGACGATCATCGTAGCTCCTCCGTGCAGGCAAAGCCCCATCGCTGCGCGATAGGGAGGAGCGTCACCGCGCCGAATCCATCAGCTCGCGCATCCGTGTCACGCTCGCGTCCAGTCCGGTGAAGATCGCTTCGCCGACCAGGAAATGGCCGATGTTGAGCTCGGCGATCTGCGGGATGGCTGCGACCGGGACAACATTGTCGAACGTCAAGCCGTGACCGGCGTGCGGCTCGATGCCGTTCTTGATGGCGAGCGCGGCGAAGTCCGCGATGCGCCTTAGCTCGGCTGTCCGGTCCTCGCCCCCAGCATGGGCATAGCGGCCGGTGTGGAACTCGACGACGGGCGCGCCGAGGCGCACCGCCGCGGCGACCTGCTCCTCGGTCGGCTCGATAAACAGGCTGACGCGGATGTCCGCCGACCCGAGCTTGTCAACGAAATAGGCCAAGTGAATGTGCTGCCCGGCGGCGTCGAGGCCGCCCTCGGTGGTGCGCTCCTCGCGCCGCTCGGGAACGATGCAGGCTGCATGCGGCCGATGCCGGAGCGCAATCTCGAGCATCTCCTCGGTGGCGGCCATTTCGAGGTTCAGCGGCAGGTCGATCTCGGCCATCAGCCGCTCGATGTCGCGGTCGGTGATGTGCCGCCGATCCTCGCGCAAATGGGCGGTGATCCCGTCGGCGCCCGCTTCGGCGGCGATCCTCGCGGCGCGCACCGGGTCCGGGTGGTCGCCGCCGCGCGCGTTCCGGATGGTCGCGACATGGTCGATGTTGACTCCGAGGCGGAGGCGGCCAGTCATGCCTTGAGGTCGCGGCTCCCGGGCTTTTCGGCGGGCAATGCCGCGAGCTCCGGCGGGAGATCGTCGGCGGGATAATCGGGGACGTCGAGGCGGACGAGTGCCACGAGCGGGACGCCGATGTCCGCGCGTCCGTTCGAGCGGTCGATCAGGCAGGCGGCGCCGATGAGGTTGGCGGAATGCTTGCGGATCGCGGCGATGCATTCGCGCGACGACAGGCCGGTCGTTACGATGTCCTCGACCATGACGACGCGAGCGCCGTCGGGGATTCGGAAGCCACGGCGGAGGCGGAATTCGCCTTCTTCGCGTTCGACAAACACGGCAGGGCAGCCGAGCGCCCGGGCCGTTTCATAACCGGGGATGATCCCGCCCATGGCCGGCGAGACGATGAGGTCGACCTTGCCGAACTCGGCGCGGATCTTGTCGGCCAGCGCGCGGCAAAGCCGCTCGGTCCGGTCGGGATATTGGAACACCAGCATCTTCTGCAGGAAGACCGGCGAATGCCGCCCCGATGAGAGGATGAAATGCCCCTCGAGCAGCGCGTCGGAGGCGCGGAATTCGTCGAGGACCTGGCTGTCTGTCATCATACCGGAGGCGGCTTTAGGCTGCCGGCATGCGCCCTTCAACAGCCGCTCGATTACATCTTCCGCACCGGCTTGAGGCTCTGCAAAGCCCGGCCTATAGGGCGAACGACCTCCGGCGGCGCAGGCCTGCGCTTTTCGGTTCCAATATGCTACTGGAGTGCTGATGAGACGGATTGGATGGGCGATTGCCTTGGCTGCGGCCTGGCTTACACCTGCTGCGGCGCAGGCGCCTGTTAGTGCACCTGCGGCCAGCACGCCCGCCGCCGCGCAGCCGGCGGCTGGGCCGGGAGATCACACCCGTCCCGAAGCGCTGCCGCCGGGCAGCCAGCCGACTCCGCCGGGCGGCTTCGCCCAGAATCCGGGTCAGCCCGAACCCGGCACCGCTCCACCGACCATGGCTCCGACCCCCGGCGTCGGCGAACCGGACGGGCGCATGATGCTGCAGGACCAGGTCACGCCCATCGGACGTGAGGCCGCGGCCTTCCACGATTACTGGCTGCTGCCGCTGTGCGCGGGAATCAGCATCGTCGTCTTGGCGCTGCTGCTGTGGTCGATCGTCCG
>NZ_WJSQ01000176.1 GCF_009720245.1 Sphingomonas segetis
GGTCACGGGCGGCCTGCTCGCGCGCGCCGTCGAGCCGGCTGCCGGAGAGGCGGGCCGCGACGACCGCACCCACGAGCGCAACTGCCTCAACTGTGGGACGCCTCTGACCGGACCTTATTGCTCGGAGTGCGGGCAGAAGGCGCATGTCCACCGCTCGGTGCGCGCCTTCTTTCAGGACTTCGTCACCGCGCTGTTCAATTTCGAAGGCAAAATCTGGCGGACCCTGCCGATGCTCGCGTGGCGGCCGGGCGAAATGACGCGCCGCTACATCGCGGGGGAGCGCGCGCGCTTCATCTCGCCGGTCGCACTTTATCTGTTCACCGTCTTCGCGATGTTCGCAGTGCTCAACCTCACCGGCGCGCTGGGCACTGACGTGAGCAGGGATTTCAGGGAAGGGCTGAAGACCGAAATTGCCGACGACCAGGCGAAGCTGGCGTCACTCGAAGCCGATCGAAAAGCGGCGGCGGAGGCCGGAAAGGAGCTCGCCGAGCTCGACCGCAAAATCGCCAACCGCAAAGAAGACATTGCCAGCAACGAGAGACTGCTGAGCGGCAGGCCGCTGGTCAAGGCCGACCCGGGCGACGAGACGCCCGGCTGGCTCCTGCCATTCATCGAAAATGCCGCCCAGAACCCCGAAGTCGTGTCGATGAAAGTCCAGGACGCGGCGTCGAAATACAGCTGGCTGCTGATCCCCTTCTCCGTCCCGTTCATGTGGCTGCTGTTCCCGTTCCGGCGACGGTTCAACACCTACGACCACACCGTGTTCGTGACTTATTCGCTGTCGTTCATGATGATGCTGGTCGTCGCCGGCGGCTTGCTGATCGCGGCTGGGCTGCCGGGCGTGGCAAGCCTGCTGTTCTTCGTGCCACCCTTCCACATGTACCGGCACCTCAAGCAGACCTACGAGCTGGGGCGGTTCAGCGCGATCATGCGGACCATGGCGCTGCTGACCTTCGCGTTCATCGCCGCAGCGCTGTTCCTCGCCGCCGCGGTCGCGATCGGGGCGATGTAGCTCTCAGGTGCCCGCAGTCGCGGGACCGCCAATCGCGCCGGGCTTGGGCCGCTTCGCTTTGGGAATCGACGAGCCGGCCGCCGGGATCGACGGGCCCTTGCTGCCACCGCGGTCGATGCCTTCGCCGGCGAGCACCTTCTTGATCTCGTCGCCCGACAGCGTCTCATATTCGAGCAGCGCCTGCGCGAGCGCCTCGAGCTCGTCGCGGTGCTCGTCGAGCAGGTGCTTGGCGCGCTCGTAGCCTTCCTCGACGATCCGCCGGATCTCCTTGTCGATGGCCTGCGCGGTCTCGTTGGACATATGCCGCGTGCGGTTGACCGAATAGCCGAGGAAGACTTCCTCCTCGGGCTCGGCATATTGCAACGGACCCAAGGCATCCGACATGCCCCAGCGGGTAACCATGTCGCGCGCCAGCGTGGTCGCGTACTGGATGTCACTGGACGCGCCGGACGACACCTTCTGGTAGCCGAAGATGACTTCCTCGGCGACTCGGCCACCCATCGATACGGCGAGGTTCGCGTACATCTTGTCGCGGTGGTAGCTGTAGCTGTCGCGTTCGGGCAGGCGCATCACCATGCCGAGCGCGCGGCCGCGCGGGATGATCGTCGCCTTGTGGATCGGGTCGGACGCCGGCTCGTGAAGCGCGACGATGGCGTGGCCCGCCTCGTGATAGGCAGTCATTCGCTTTTCGTCCTCGGTCATCACCATCGACTTGCGCTCGGTGCCCATCAGCACCTTGTCCTTGGCCTCCTCGAACTCCTTCATCGCGACCAGCCGCTTGCCGCGCCGCGCGGCGAGCAGCGCCGCCTCGTTGACGAGGTTGGCGAGGTCGGCGCCGGAGAAGCCCGGGGTGCCGCGCGCGATGACGCGGGGGTCGACGTCCGGCGCCAGCGGCACCTTCTTCATGTGGACCCCGAGGATCTGCTCGCGGCCGTCGATGTCGGGGCGCGGAACCACGACCTGGCGATCGAAGCGGCCCGGGCGCAGCAACGCCGGGTCGAGCACGTCGGGCCGGTTGGTCGCTGCGATGATGATGATGCCTTCGTTGGCCTCGAAGCCGTCCATCTCGACGAGCAGCTGGTTGAGGGTCTGCTCGCGCTCGTCGTTGCCGTTGCCGAGCCCCGCGCCGCGGTGGCGGCCGACGGCGTCTATCTCGTCGATGAAGACGATGCACGGCGCGCTCTTCTTGGCCTGGTCGAACATGTCGCGGACGCGGCTCGCGCCGACGCCGACGAACATCTCGACGAAGTCCGAACCGGAGATGGTGAAGAAAGGCACACCCGCTTCACCCGCGATGGCGCGGGCGAGCAAGGTCTTGCCGGTGCCGGGAGGGCCGACCAGCAAAGCGCCCTTGGGGATCTTGCCGCCGAGTCGAGCGAACTTGCCCGGATCCTTCAGATATTCGACGATCTCCTGGAGCTCTTCGCGGGCCTCGTCGATTCCGGCGACGTCCTGGAAGGTCACGCGGCCATGCTTCTCGGTCAGCATGCGGGCACGGCTCTTGCCGAAGCCCATCGCGCCGGAGCCTGCGTTTTTCTGCATCTGCCGCATCACGAAGAAACTGATGCCGAGGATGAGCAGGAACGGCAGCGAGTTGTAGAGCATGTAAAGCCAGATGCTCGATCCTTCCTCGCTCTTCACCTGGACCGCGACGCCCTTGGCGATGAGCTTGTCGGAGACGCTGGCGTCGCCCGGCGCGGTGGTGCTGAACACCTCGCCGCTGTCGAGCTTGCCGGTGATCGCGCTGTTGCCGCCGCTGGTGGCCATCGTCACCGAGCGGACGTTGCCCTCGTCGACCTGGCGGACGAACTCGGAATAGGGAATCGCCTGGCCCGTAGCGGCGGTCGAGCCGCCGCCGATCATCTGCACCAGCAGCACCAGCGCGAACAGCACGCCGACCCAGATCAGCAGGCTCTTCGTCCACGGGTTGCCGGGCTTCTTTTCCTTGTCGTTCATCTCGCTCGTCGTCTTTCGAAGGCAGAAACGCCCCTCGCCTAAAATAGGCTCATCGGCCTCAATAACAATCCGAGGCTTAGGAACGGGTGAACGGGGGGCGCGCAGGCCGGGGCCGCTCACCTTCCAACAGGCTGCGTCAATCGCCCTGATGGAGAGGCTTCATTAGCAACCGCGCTTGTCGGGATGCTAGCCTGCGGCCCTCACCAATGAAGAAGCAGAGGAGCGCAGCACGATGCCCAACGACATTGCCTATTCGCGTAAACTGGGTCCGTTGACGCCGCTGGTCGGCGAATGGGAAGGCGATGTCGGCGTCGACTTGTCATACCACAACAAGGACGACTGGACGACCGAGACGACCTATTTCGAACAGGCGTGGTTCAAGCCGATCCCGGTCCAGGAAAACGGCCAGCAGGTGCTATGGGGCCTCCACTACGGAATGACCGCGTGGCGCCACGGCGAGGAGGCGATGGACCCGTTCCATGACGAGGTCGGCTTTCTGCTGTGGGACAAGGCGCACCGTCAGGTCATGCGCAACGTCGTGTTCGGGCGCGGTATCGCGATCCTCGCCGGCAGCAGCGCCGAACCGCACGACAAGGTGCTGCACTTCGACGCCAAGCCGGGCGAACCCTGCTACGGCATCCTTCAGAACAACTATCTGCTCGAGCGCGCGGAAATCCGCGGCTTCACGAGCAGCTTCACGCTCAACGACGACGGCACGCTGAGCTACACGTCCGACCTGGTCCTGAAGCTCGCCGCGACCGGCGAGGAGATGCACCACACGGACAAGAACACGCTGCGCCTCGTCAAGCGCTACCACCCGAGCGCCGAAGCGGGCTGATCGCCTCCGCCGCTCCCGCGCGCGCGATCCTTCAAACAATGCTAGCACGGTCCAACCTCCCCTCCGGGGAGGGAAGAAAAAGGGAGAGTCTCGATGTGCGGTGACGGCAACCATCAGGGCTTTATCGCGGATACGTCGGTGACCCGGCGGACAATGCTGCTGACGATGAGCGCCGCGGCCGCGGCGGGCGGCATTGCGGCGCCGGCGTTCGCGGAGGATGCAGGCGCGCTCAAGGTGACCGAGCGCGACGTTTCGGTAAAGACGGCTGACGGCAGCGCGGACGCGGCCTTGTTCGTACCCGCGGGCAAGGGGAAATGGCCGGCGGTGCTGATGTGGCCCGACATCCTCGGCCTGCGCCCGGTGTTCCGCGAGATGGGCAGGCGCCTCGCCGCGCAGGGCTATGTCGTGCTGGTGCCCAACCCCTATTACCGCGCGAAGAAGGCGCCGGTCATCGAGGGGCAGTTCGATTTCGGCAACAAGGATGACTGGGCGAAGCTGCGGGCGTTCAAGGATGGCCTGACCGACCCGATGGTCGACCGCGATTCGGCGGCTTTCGTCACCTTCCTCGACGCGCAGCCGCAGACCGACCGGCGCAAGAAAGCCGGCGTGCAGGGCTTTTGCATGAGCGGACCCATCTCGTTCCGGACGGCGGCGGTGCGGCCCGACCGCATCGGGGCTGTCGCGACCTTCCACCCGGGCGCGCTGGTGACGGACAAGCCGTCGAGTCCGCATCTGCTGATCCCGAAGAGCCGCGCGGCCTATCTGATATTGATCGCAAAGAACGACGCCGAGAAGATGCCGGACGAGAAGCCCGCGCTGGAAGCGGCATTCGCGAAGGCGAAGCGGCAGGCGGAGGTCGAAATCTATCCGGCGAACCACGGCTGGAGCGTCGCGGGGAGCGAAAGCTACGACGAACAGCAGGCGGAGCGGGCCTGGGCGGAGCTGTTGCCGTTCTACCGCGCGAACTTGCGCTGAAGGTCAGGCGCGGCGCGCCGGCGCCGTCGTGAACCGCCATTCCGAACCGCCCGTGCACAGCACGCCGCGAAGCGTCGCGCGCTTGCCCGAGCGGAGCGCGGCTAGAAGCTGGTCGAGCTCGCGACCGCGCGGCTC
>NZ_WJSQ01000177.1 GCF_009720245.1 Sphingomonas segetis
CGCCGGCCTGCACCATTTCGCGCGCGTTGGCGGTCTGGTGGTCGTCGGTCGCGGCAGCGAACGGCACCAGGATCGCGGGCCGGCCGGCGACGCTGAGCTCGGCGACTGTCGATGCCCCGGCGCGGCCGATCACGAGGTGCGCGTCGGCGAACTTGTCGGGCATGTCCTCGATATAGGTCATGAGCTCGGCGGGGATCCCGAGATCGGCGTACTGGCCGCGGACCCGCTCGATGTCCTCCGGACGGCATTGCTGGACGACCTGCAGCCGCCGCCGCAGCTGCGGGGCGAGCATGCCGAGGCCCGCCGGTACGACCTTGCTCAAGATGCTGGCGCCCTGGCTTCCACCGGTGACGAGGATCTTGAGCGGCGCGACCTCGTCGAACGGCGGGAACGGCAGCTCGCCGAGCTTGGCAATCTCCACGCGCACCGGGTTACCGACCAGCACGGCCTTATCCTGGAACTTCGGCTTCAGGCGGTCGATCCGGCTGAAGGCGGTGCCGATTGCTTCCGCATCCCCAGCGAGCAGCCGGTTGACGCGCCCGAGCACGGCATTCTGCTCGTGCAGCACGGTCGGGATGTTCATCGAGCTCGCGGCGAGCAGCGACGGGAAAGCGGGATAGCCGCCGAAGCCGACCACTGCGTCGGGCCGATGCTCGCGGTAGAGGCGCTTGGCCTCGCCCCTGCCCTTGACCACCGCGCCAAGCGCCTTGAGCAGGCCGATCGGCCCGCCGCCCAATCGCCCGGCGGGAAGCACGTGCACCGGAACGCCCTCGAACAGGCCGGGGAAGCGCGCGCCGCGCTCGTCGGTGATCAGCAGCACGCCGTAGCCGCGAGCGCGAAGCTCGGCCGCGAGCGCATGCGCCGGGATCATGTGCCCGCCTGTTCCACCGGCGGCCAGCACGAAGTTCATGTAGCCAGCTGCTCCCCGCTCCACTTCACGACGTAGGGTGAACGCGTGAGATAGGGGTTCCGGCGCGTGAAGGCGAGCAGCAGGCCCATGCCGATCGACAGCGCCAGCATCGAGCTGCCGCCGTAGCTGATGAACGGCAGCGTCATGCCCTTCGACGGGGCGAGCTGGACGTTGACCATCATGTTGATCAGCGCCTGGAGGCCGAACTCTATCGCGAGCCCGGCGGCGGCGAGGATCGCGAAGGGCGATTCCTCATCGAGCAGCTTGATCAGGACCCGCGCGACGATGCCGAGGTAGAGCGCCGCGATGGCGAGGCAGGCGATAAGGCCGAATTCCTCGCCCACGACCGAGAAGATGTAATCGGTATGCGGCTCGGGCAGGCCGAACTTGCGCGTGCCGCCGCCCGGGCCCATGCCGAACAGCCCGCCCGCCGTCAGCGTCCGCATCGCATTTTCCACCTGGAAGCGGTCGCCGGTGCCGAACAGGAATTCGTCGATGCGCGCGGTCGCCACGTCGTAGAAGAAATATGCGAGGATGATCCCGGCAACGCCGGCGACTGCGAGGCCGCCGAGGATCCGGATCGACACGCCGGCCAGGGCAAGCATCGCGACCCACACCGCGCAGAAGATGATCGTGCTTCCGAAGTCGGGCTGCTTCATCAGCAGGAAGGCGACGCCGCCAACCACGACCGCCGAGATCGGATAGACCGGGAGCGACTTGTCGGCTTCCCTGAGGCTCAGCAGCCAAGCCATCGATACGACGAAAAAGGGCTTGAGGAACTCCGACGGCTGCACCTGGCCGAGGCCGAACTCGATCCACCGTCGCGCGCCGTTGCGCTCGGGGCCGACGATCGGAACGAGGATGAGCAAGGCGAAGAAGATCGCCGCGCCGAGCAGCGACAACCGCCGCGCCCGATCGCGCGGGAGCATCGAGACGCCGATCATCACCGGAACGCCGATCATGATCCAGGCGAGCTGGCGCCAGAAATAATAAAGTTCGGAGAAGCGGACGTCGCCGCCCGAATAGCGGTGGGCGGCGGCGGGCGACGCGGCGGCGACGGCGATCAGCCCGATCGCGATCAACACCGTCACCAGCAGCAGCAGAACCTTGTCGATCTCCCAGAACCAGCGGCCGATCGCGCTGGTGTCGGAGCGGCCGTAATGGTTCGGGTCCATTAACGCGGCCTTGGCCTTGATCTGGCCCGAGATGCCCTTGATCATAGTCCCCCCACCAACTCCCGGAACTGGTCCCCCCGGTCCTCGAAATCGCGAAACTGGTCGAAGCTCGCGCAGGCCGGGGACAGCAGCACCGTATCACCGGCCTCGGCATCCGCAGCCGCCTGGCGCACCGCGGCGTTCAGTTTTCCACAGTTTTTCACAGACATGTGCGGCGACAAGAGCCGTGCGAACAATTCGCCAGCCTCACCGATCGTGTAGGCCGAGCGAACGTGAGCGAAATGTGGCGCGCATTCGTCGAGATTGTCGGTCTTCGCCTGCCCGCCGAGTATCCAGCGGATTTTTTCGAATGCGGCGAGTGCCGGAGCCGCCGCGGTCGGGTTGGTCGCCTTGCTGTCGTTGACAAAGAGGATTCCGTGCTTCTCGCGGATGCGTTCCATCCGGTGCGGCAGGCCCGGGTAGGTGCGGAGTGCTTCACGAACCTCCGCGGCCATGAGCGGGATGACCTCGCTCACGGCTTGCACTGCGACGGCAGCGTTCTGAAGATTGTGTGGGCCACGCAAGGCAGGCCAATCTTCGACTTCCACAGAGGAGTCATAGTCCCAAGCTATTTGCTTCTTTCCTCCGAAGAGTGGCCCCCTGTTGGTGCGGACTGTCACGGCACGTTTTCCGACGGACTTCGCAATTCTGCGCGTAAGGTCTGAGTCCGTGGCAATCACCGCTCTGTGCTCCGGCGATTGCATTTCAAACAGCCTCACCTTTGAGGCAGCGTATGCCTCGAAGCTGGCGTATCGATCGAGATGATCGGGCGTGATGTTCAGCAGCACAGCGACATCGCAATCGAGGCTCTGCGTCAGGTCGATCTGGTAGCTCGACAACTCCAGCACATAGACGCCGCCTTCGGGGAGCGGGTCCTGCGACAGAATCGGCAGCCCGATGTTGCCGCCCATGGTCGCCGGCACGCCGGCGGTCTTTAGGATGTGGCGGACGAGCGCGGTGGTGGTCGACTTGCCGTTGGTGCCGGTGATGCCGACCACCTTGTGCGGCGGAAGCTCGGGCCGGGCGCGGGCGAACAGCTCGATGTCGCCGATTATCTCGACGCCCGCCTCACGGGCGCGCTCAGCGATCGGGTGGCGGTTGAGCGGGAGGCCGGGGGTGACGACGAGGCTGTCGAACTGGGCGAGGTCGGCCTCGTTGAGGTTGGTCAATTCTGTGCCCCGGCGAAGGCCGGGGTCCAGGGCAGCGGGAACCGCTGCTTCGCAGCGGCCTGGGCCCCGGCCTTCGCCGGTGAGCAGCCTGTCGTCCCACGCCGTCACCTTCGCGCCGCTGGCAAGCAGCGCTTCGACCGTCGCGATCCCCGACCGCGCCAGCCCGTACACCGCGTAATGCTTGCCCGCGAAGGCGCGTGCGCTGATCACCGCAGCTTGAGCGTGGCCAGCCCGGCCAGCGCGAGCACGAAGCTGATGATCCAGAAGCGGATCACGACGGTCGGCTCCGACCAGCCGAGATGTTCGAAATGGTGGTGGATCGGGGCCATCAGGAACACGCGTTTTCCCGTGCGCTTGTAGACCGCGACCTGGATGACGACGCTCAGCGCCTCGACGACGAAAATCCCGCCGACGATCGCGAGCACGAACTCGTGGTGGGTCGCGACCGAGATCGCGCCGAGCGCGCCGCCGAGCGCGAGGCTTCCGGTGTCGCCCATGAAGACCGCGGCGGGCGGCGCGTTGAACCACAGGAAGGCGAGGCAGCCGCCGACGATGGCGAGCAGCAGGACGGTCAGGTCGCCGACGCCCGGGATGTGCGGGATTCCGAGATAGGCGGCGAATTTGGCGTTCCCGACAAGGTAGGAAATCAGAAGGAAGGCGATCGAGGCGATGACGACCGGCATGGTCGCAAGCCCGTCGAGCCCGTCGGTAAGGTTCACCGCATTGCCGAACGCGACGATCACGAACGCGCCGAAGACGATATAGAACCAGCCGAGGTCGGCCACCGTTTCCTTGACGAACGGCAGGTGCAGCCCGGTGCCGCCGGTGCGGATCATCAGCCAGGTGGCGACGCCCGCGATCACGAACTCAAGGAACAGGCGAGTCTTGCCCGAGAGGCCGGCGTGGTGCGCCTTCTTGACCTTGTCGTAATCGTCGAGCCAGCCGATCAGCCCGAAGCCGCCGGTGACGAGCAGGCACGCCCAGACATAGGGGTTGGTCAGGTCCATCCACAGGAGGACCGAAATCGACACCGAAATCAGGATCAGCAGGCCGCCCATCGTCGGCGTGCCGCGTTTCGCGAGATGGCTCTGCGGGCCGTCCTCGCGGATCGGCTGGCCCTTGCCCTGCGTCTTGCGCAGCCAGCCGATGAACCATGGGCCGAGCAGCAGCCCGATCAGCAGCGCGGTGCCCGCCGCAGCGCCGGCGCGGAAGCTGATGTAGCGAATGAGGTTAAGGACGCCGGGGAAGCCGAGCTGGTCGGCGATCACGTAGAGCATGCGACGCCCCCTGCCACCCGCTCCACCAACCTGGCCAGCCCCACGGAATTCGACGCCTTGACGAGCACCGTATCGCCCGGCGCGATCATCTGCATCAGCGCGTCGGTCGCTTCGTCGACGCTCGACACGAGATCGAACGAGATGGTGCCGACGACCTTTTCGGCGAGCGGGCGCATTTCGTCGCCGATCAGGATCAGGCGGTCGACATGGGCGTCGACGACCGCCGGCGCGAGGCCGGCGTGGAGCGCTCCGCTATGCTCGCCGAGCTCGCGCATCGGGCCGAGCACCGCGATCCGCCGCTTGGCTTCGCGTTCGGCGCCGAGGCTCTTGAGCGTCG
>NZ_WJSQ01000178.1 GCF_009720245.1 Sphingomonas segetis
GCGGGGGGGGCGGCCGGCTCGGGGCGCCGGGCATCGGCGGTCGTCGCCGCGAGAACCGCGGCGCCGGTCAGCAGAAGCATAGCCTTTTGCATGAATCTCTGTCCCCTCGGTAAGCAGTGCACCCTATCGGCGGCGACGGATTCGACGCAAGCGAGTGCTGTTGCAAAATTGATACAGCGCATTGACAACTTGCCCGTAACGAGTCGGCAAGCGTTGCAAGCCTCTCCACCCTTAACCTATCAAACGAGGCAGTTCGGCAAAGTCGCACTTGCCGATCCACGGCAGCCGTGGCCCCGCGCTCGGCTAGTGAAGGGGAAGATTAAATGAAGCTCGATTTCCGCAAGCGTCTTCTTGCAACGACGCTCCTCGTGGGCACCGGCCTGCTCGCGACTCCGGCCTTTGCCCAGGAAGGTGGCAACCAGCCCGAGCCGCCCGATACCAGTGCGGTCCCGACGACTCCGGCCACGGTCGGCCCGGTCGAGGGCCAGGGCGTTCCGAGCACGAACGCGCAGGGTGCGCCGGTCACGGCGCCGTCGGAAATCATCGTCACCGGTTCGCGCATTCCGCAGCCGAACCTGCAGACCGCGAGCCCGGTGACCACGGTCACCAGCCAGGAAGTCAAGCTTTCGGGTACGACCCGCACCGAGGACCTCGTCAACTCGCTGCCGCAGGTCTTCGCCGACCAGGGCTCGAACATCTCGAACGGCGCGACGGGTACCGCGGCGATCAACCTCCGCGGCCTCGGCGCCAAGCGCACCATGGTGCTGATCAACGGCCGGCGGCTGGTTGGCGGCGACCCGCGTGTGCCGGTTCCGGACATCAACTTCATCCCGCTCCAGCTGGTCAAGCGCGTCGACGTGCTGACCGGCGGTGCGTCGGCCGTTTACGGTGCCGACGCCGTGGCGGGCGTCGTCAACTTCATCATGGACGACACCTTCACCGGCCTGCGCCTCGACGGCCAGGCAAGCGTGTTCAACCACCACAATCACATGGGCGGCGACATCGTCCGCGCCAACACGACGACGCAGACCGACGTCTTCGGCGTTCCGGCTTATCGATATCCGACCGGCATGAGCACCAACGGCGGCTCGCAGGACATCGCGGGCGTGTTCGGTGCGGCGTTCGACGACGGCCGCGGCCATGTGCAGGCCTATGCCACCTACCGGCACCAGGACCCAGTGCTCGAAGCGACGCGCGACTTCTCGTTCTGCGCGCTCGGCGCCTTCGCGCCGCAGTACGTCGCCGCCTATGGCGAATATTATTGCGGCGGCTCGTCGACGTCCGACACGGGCAGCTTCCGGACCTTCACGCCGGGTGGCGCGGCACTGAAGGCGTACCACGTCGAAGGCGAGGCATTCGTTCCCGGCACGACCCTGTTCAACTATGCGCCGTACAACTACTTCCAGCGCCCGGACGAGCGCTACACACTGGGCGCGTTCGCGAACTACGAAATCAGCCCGGCGTTCAAGCCTTACCTCGAAGTCATGTTCATGAACGACCACACCGACGCGCTGATCGCGCCGTCGGGTGACTTCAGCAACACGAACCGGATCAACTGCGATAACCCGCTCCTGACTCCGGACCAGCTGTCGAAGGTTTGCACCTCGCCGGTCTACAACGCCGCCGACGCCAACCCGACCTTCAATTCGAAGGGGCAGCCGGTCTACAAGAGCTACTTCGGCAACCTCGTCGGGGCGACGCCGATCTTCGATCCGAACGGCCCTGTGCTTTGCTCGGATCCTGCTGATCCGACCACCTGTAACCCGATCGGGATTCTCGGCTTCAACACGCCGACGTTGTTCCCGAACGGGACCGGCGGCACCTTCACGCAAGGCATCATGACCATCGGGCGGCGTAACGTCGAAGGCGGCGGCCGCGACGACGATCTCGAGCACACAAACTGGCGCATCGTCGCCGGCATGCGCGGCGACGTGGCCCGGGGTATCAGCTACGACGTGTCCTACCAGTACGATAAATCGCTGCTCTCCGAGACCTACTACAACGACTTCTCGCTGACCAAGCTCACTCGGGCTCTCGACGTCGTTGCGGTCAAGGATGGCGTGATCGTCGCTCCGGGCACGGAGGGCGCGACCATCCAGTGCCGCTCGGTCGCGAACGGCACCGACTCGGCGTGCGTTCCCTACAACGTGTTCGCGACCGGAGGCGTGACCCCGGATGCGCTCGCCTATGTCCAAACCCCGGGCTTCCAGCGCGGTAACGTGGCGTTGACGATCGCCCAGGCGAACATGACATTCACCGGCGCCGACTACGGCCTGCAGACGCCGTGGGCGGACACAGGCATCGGCGCCAACATCGGTGTCGATTACGTGAAGAATTCGCTGTCGTTCAGCCCGGACATCGAGTTCCAGACCGGCGATCTCACCGGCCAAGGCAGCACCACGCCGCCGGTTGCCGGTCACACCGACGTGCGCGAGATCTTCGGCGAGTTGCAGGTGCCGATCGTGGAGCACAATTTCATCGATCTGCTGCAGTTCAGCACCGGCTATCGTCTGTCGAACTACCATATCGGCGGAGACAGCTTCAACACGAGCACGTACAAGCTCGACGGTGAGTTCGCGCCGATCGCCGACGTTCGCTTCCGCGGCAGCTACAACCGCGCGGTCCGTGCGCCGAACGTGTCGGAGCTGTTTTCGCCGCAGGCGATCGGCTTGGTCGGCACCGAGGATCCGTGCGAAGGCACCGCGCCGACGGCTACACTGGAGCAGTGCGTCGCAACGGGGATCTCAGCGTCGCAGTACGGTGCAATTCCCGAGAATCCAGCGCACCAGTACACGGGTTTTCTGGGCGGCAACCCCAACCTGGTGCCGGAAAAGGCCGACACCTACACGTTCGGCGTAATCCTCCAGCCGCGGTTCATCCCGGGCCTGGCGCTGTCGGTCGATCACTTCAACATCAAGGTGAAGGGCCTCATCTCGACGCTCGGTTTCTCGACCGTGATGAACGAGTGCATCACCGAGGGCCTGTTCTGCGACCTGATCAATCGTGATCAGTTCGGAACCTTGTGGCTCACCCCGCAGGGCTTCATCACTCTGTTGAACACCAACGTCGGTGGCCTGCAGACCAAGGGCTTCGATTTCAATGGCTCGTACAATCGGCGCCTCGGGGGCATCGGCACGCTGAACCTCAGCTTCGTCGGAACCTACCTGAAGCGGCTGATCACCAACCCGTTCGGCGACATCTTCTACGATTGCGCCGGTTATTACGGGAACACCTGCGGCACGCCGAACCCGAAATGGCGTCACAAGGCTCGTGTCTCGCTGACCATGCCGAACGGCATCGGCGCGTCGATCCAGTGGCGGCACTTCTCCGGCGTCCAATTCGATGCACTGAGCAGCAACCCGGTCCTCAACGATCCGGAATTCGCGCCTGGCAACAACCATTATACGAAGCGCGATTACTTCGACCTGTCGTTCACGGCGAGGATGGCGCAGAAGCTCAATCTGCGTCTCGGCGTGAACAACATCTTCGACAAGGATCCGCCGTTGAACGGCGCTGCGCTCGGCAACGGCAATACCTATCCGCAGGTGTACGATGCACTCGGTCGCTACATGTTCGCGGGCTTCACCGTCGACTTCTAAGTCCGGCGGCAAGGCAAAGAATGGCGGCGGGTCCTCGAAAGAGGGCCCGCCGCTTTCTTTTGCGCGCGCATTTGGCCAAACAGCGCGCGTGACAAGCGAGGCGGAACTCGAGCAGCGGGCGCGCACGGGCGATGCGCGGGCGCAGTTCGCGCTCGGGCGCGTGCTGCTCGACGGGCCCAGGGCCGCGGTCGACGGCGGGCGGGGAATTGACTTGGTCGAACAGGCAGCGGCGAGCGGTGACGGCGACGCTACGGCGATGATCGCGTTGTTCGATGCGATGGGCATCAACCGCCCACCCGACTGGGAGCGCGCGCTCGACCGGCTGGCGCTGGCCGCCGAACGCGGGTCGAGCTCGGCGCGGCTTCAGCTCCAGCTCCTGGCGCGCAATGCTCCGCGTCAGGAGCGGTTCGCTTCGCGTAGCGGCAGCAGCTGGGATGAATTGCGCGGCCGAGTCGATTTGCCACGCGCACTTCAGAGCGGAGCCTTCAAGGCGCTCAGCGAGCAGCCGCGGGTGCGTGTGATCGAACAGTTCGCGTCGCCGGCCGAATGCAGATGGCTGATCGAGCGCACGCGCGAGCGGCTTCGTCCGGCAAACGTGATCAACCCGGCGACGGGCGCCCTCGGCTACACTGCCGGCCGCAGCAACAGCGGCGCGGAATTCCAGGTCCCCGACATGGACCTGGTGATCGAAATGATCCGCGCCAGGATTTCAGCCGCGACCCGCCTTCCGCTTCCCCTGTTCGAGCCGACGCAAGTGCTCCATTATGCCCCGGGCCAGGAGTTTCGCCCGCATTTCGATTTCCTGGATCCGGTGAATCCCGCCTATGGCGAGGAGCTGCGCAGGGGACAGCGGGTCGCCACTTTCCTCATTTATCTCAACGACCGCTTCGCAGGTGGCGAAACCGACTTCCCCGAGGTGGGGCTGAAGTTCAGAGGCCGCACGGGGGACGCCATTTTCTGGGCCAATGTCGGCCCCGACGGCCGGCCCGACCCGCTGACCCGCCATGCCGGGCTGCCGCCCACGTCCGGCGAGAAATGGATTTTGTCTCAATGGATTCGCGGCCGTCCCGGTCAGGCGCGATAGCCAATCGATTGCTTTTCCGCGCATTGGCGAACACTATTCGATGATGGCGACACGGGCTCGGGAACAGCAGGCGGACCGTGCGGCTGCGGCCGGAGACTTCGCGACGGCGCGCGCCCTGCTCGAGGAAGCGGTGGGCACCGACGCTTCCGACCCGCAGCTGTGGATGAAGCTTTCGGCGCTGCGCCGGGCAGGCGGCGACCTCCCCGGCGCG
>NZ_WJSQ01000179.1 GCF_009720245.1 Sphingomonas segetis
CGCTGTCGCCGTCGGGCGCGCGCGTCGCGTTCACGACACCACGGCTCAAGGCGGTCGTCGCGGTCGCGGCCGAGCGGGCGGGATATGGCGCGCGCTTTGCCGGTGGTTGCGATCCCGCCGACTTCCTGCTGGCAGCGCAGCTGCGCTGGTCTGCCCCTCCACCGAGCACCATCACACGCTGCGGGGTCACCATGGTGGCGATCGATTCGTCGATCACCATTCCAATCACGGGCGATTCGTGGGTGCTCTACCGCCCGCAAGAGCTTGCAAAGCCCGAAGGGCGCTGATAGCGGGCCCGCTCCAGCGGCGATGAATCGCCGCCTTTCCGGCCGAGCGGGCGTAGCTCAGGGGTAGAGCACAACCTTGCCAAGGTTGGGGTCGAGGGTTCGAATCCCTTCGCCCGCTCCAGGCTGGCGCCGGCGCCCGCCCGAGGCCTATGGGGCTTCCTCAAGGAGGCGCGCATGGCCGAGCAAGCTGAACTCACCCGCCCCGGCACCGGCCGGACAATACACACGATCAATCCGGTCACGGGCGAGTCGGGCAAGAGCTACGACGAAACTTCGCTCGAGGAGGCGCTCGCGGCAGCCGCTGCGGCGCGCGGCGCATTCCTCGACTGGCGGCGCACCGGCTTCGGCGAGCGGAGCGCCATCATCCACCGCGCCGCCGAGATCCTGCGCGCGCGAAAGGACGAGTTCGCGCGCCTGATGACCGAGGAAACCGGGAAGACCGTCACCGACGGCCGCGCCGAGATCGCCAAATGCGCCGTGCACTGCGACTGGTTCGCCGACCAGGCGGCGCATTACCTCGCTGACGAGCCGGTCGATATCGGCGGCGGAGAGGCGTTCGTAACGTTCAACCCGCTCGGCGTGGTGCTCGCGGTGATGCCGTGGAACTTCCCCTTTTGGCAGGTTTTCCGCTTCGCTGCGCCGGCGCTGATGGCCGGCAACGGAGCGCTCCTCAAACATGCCAGCAACGTGCCCGGCTGCGCGCTCGCGATCGCGGACGTGCTGCACGAAGCTGGGGTGCCGAACGAGCTGTTCCGCACTTTGCTTCTTCCGAGCTCCGAGGTCGCTGCGCTGATCAAGGACGACAATGTCGCAGCCGTTACGCTGACCGGCAGTGTGGCTGCGGGGCGGTCGGTCGCGACGGCAGCCGGCTCAGTGCTCAAGAAATGCGTCCTCGAGCTTGGCGGGTCCGACGCTTATCTCGTGCTCGAGGACGTCGAGGTCGCGGCCGCGGCGAAGGTCGCGGCCACCGCACGGATGGTGAACGGCGGCCAGAGCTGCATCGCCGGCAAGCGCTTCATCGTCGTTCGGTCGATCCTCGAACGGTTCGAAAAGGCGCTGGTCGAAGCGATGAACGGCTACGCGATCGGAGATCCGACGAGGGAGGAAACGAAGCTCGGGCCGATGGTCAGCGTGGAGGCGCGCGACCATATCCACGAGCAGGTGGCGCAAAGCATCGACAAGGGTGCGCGCCTTCTGCTCGGCGGCAAGGTGCCCGACCGCCCGGGAGCCTGGTACCCGGCGACGGTGCTGAGCGATGTCCGCCCGGGGCAGCCGGCCCATGATGAGGAAGTGTTCGGTCCGGTGGCTGCGATCATCGCCGCCGATGACGAGGGCGATGCGATCCGTATCGCCAATGCCAGCGAGTACGGCCTCGGTTCGGGCGTGCTCACCGCCGATCTCGACCGCGGCCGCCGCATCGCGGCCGAGGATCTCGAAGCCGGGCTGAGCTTCGTGAACGAGAATGTCCGCTCGGACCCGCGCGCGCCCTTTGGTGGCGTCAAGCATTCGGGCTACGGCCGTGAATGCTCGTCTTACGGCATCCGGGAATTCGTCAACATCAAGACGGTACATGTGAAGCCGCTCGGCCGCGGCGGGTCGAACGCGGTGGAGTGATCATGCGCCGCGTTCGCGGAACCACTTGGTGACGATATATTTGGTCCCGCGTCGCACTTTCATGCCCTGGTGAAGCGTCGCCGGATTGGGACGCCCGTCCGGAAGCAGGTTGTTCCAGGCGAGGAGCTTGCCCGTTTCCGGCTGGATCGTCTTGCCGATCCTCTTGAACCGGGTCGCGCCGCCTTCGTCCGGTTGGTTCAGATAGATCATCGCCGTCCACGTGCGTTGCCCGGCGGCGGCGGTGTGCACGTAGAAATCATACCCGCCGGGCTCGAATGTGTCGGTGTGCGCCTTGAACTCCTGACCCGGCGCGTAGCGCTGCCCCTGAATCGGCTCGCCGCTGCCCAATGGAAAGCCGAGCAGCGCCGAAATCCTGCGATCCACGTTGCTGACGATCGAATCACGCCGATCCAGGTCGCAGGTCTCGCTCGTCCGGTAATTGGCAACGCCGACGCCGTCGGCAATCTCTGAAGGACGCCGCCGCGCGTCGATCCGTTCGATCAGCGCGGCGCAGGTTCCGCCGTCAAGGAAACCACGGACGATGAATAGTTCGAGCTCGCGCGTGGGTACCCGCTGGACGCCCGGCGTTCCGGCCAGCCGAGCAGCGGGGCTAGCGGCGCGTGGAAGCGATGTTTCCGCCATGGCCGCGGTCGTGCTGCTCGATCACGGCCTCGACGACATTGTTCATGAGGGTCATGCGGACCCTCAGCGGCGTCGAGGTCTTCTTGATCATCACCGCCACGGCATAGCTGCGTCCGTCGGGCGCGGTAAGGATGCCGATGTCGTTGTAGCCGGCCTGCACGCCGCCGAGCTCCTGGCCCGTGCCGGTCTTGTGGCTGAGCGTCCAGCCGGGCTGAAGCCCGCCCTTGAGCCGATTCGGGCCGGTGCGGGTGTGGCCCATGATGTCGAGCAGGCGCTCGGTCGACGCCCTCGACAGAAGTTCGCCGCGCTTGAGACTGGCGAGCGCGTCCACGATCGCGCTCGGTGCCGCGCCGTCATAAGGATCGGCGATGTAGCGCTGGAACGCCGCGCTGCGCTTCTTGATCGGAAGCTTGTCGCGCGCCTCGAAGAATTTGCCGCCGACCGCATAGGACTGCCGCCAGGTGAGACCGGCGATCCTGCTCTGCATGTCGCGCTCGCCGTTGGCAAAACGGATGGAGCCAAGCCCTTTCCGCGCGATCATTGCCCGAACAGCCGACGCGCCGCCAACGGCCCGCATCAGGCGATCGTTCGCGGTATTGTCGCTGGTCGTGATTGCCCGTTTCATCAGGTCGCCGAGCGTGGTCGTGTAGCTTCCGTCATCGAGCACTTCCGCGGCGATCGGCTGATGGAAGAGGGTCAGGTCGGATCGGGTCAGGGTAACCTTGTCATCGAGATCGATTCGGCCGCGGTCGGCCGCGTCGAGCGCGGTGATCGAGACCCACAATTTGCTCACGCTCTGCTGCGGGTAGAGATCGTTGTCCCTCCAGCCGGTTTCCCACCCGTCGTCGATGGATTTTACCGCGATTCCGACTCGTCCGGAAAAGCCGCGGCCGAGTTCGTCGATTCGGTTGGCAAGGTGCCTTGGAGCGGGGAGCGCGGCCGGCTTCGCGAACGCCTTGTGCGGCGTGGCCGCGGCGGACTTGTGATGAGTGACGGCCGCTTTGGGATGATGGCGCGGCTGGGTCGCGGCCGAAGCGCTGACCTGCGCCGCGGCAATCACCACCAATCCGATTCCAAGGCCCTTCCCAAGTGACGTCATGATTTCGCTTCTCCCCCCGAACTTTCGCCCGTCCCCAGATGCTTAGCCGATCGCAGCTGAACCCGCGCTGTGCGCGTGCGAGCGGAAGACTCGCATCGCCCGAGTCGCTTGCCAACCGAAAATGGGATCAGCCGTGCGGATTCGGAGTCGGAAGGAGCGCGGCCGATTCGATCTCGTCGAGCGCGCGGTGTGCGATGATGTAGCGCCGAGCCTTGGCGATCCAGTCCGCGGCGCGGGCGGCGCCGGGGAGCCGCATGGTTTCGGCGAGCGCCGCGTTCACATTGCCCGATTCAAGACGCTGCCGAGCATGTTCGTAGCGCGCGGCGGCGTTGGACGCCGGCTTCTCCGCCGAATGCACCTCGACGAGGGAGCCAAGCTCGCGCTTGAAGTTGGTCCACCAGCTGTCCTGTGGTCCGCCCCGGCGAAGCTCGGGCCCCAGCGTGTCATATTGCGCAATCAGGTCGTCGAGCCTCACCGGGTCGTGCGAGGCGGTGATGATCGTCGCTACCGCGGCCTGGTGCTGCGCGCCGAAGCGGTCGACGAGCAGGTTCTCAAGATAGCCGAGCGCGACACCGCGATCGATCGCCCGGCGCGCGGCAAATGCGACCACGAGGGCATCAGCCCGGCCGGCCGATCCCTCAGCGCGCGCGGTCGCATTTTCGACTCGGGCGACGCGACTCTCGAGATCGGCGATCTTTTGCTCGTCTGCTGGAGACTGCGCCCGCTGCGGCGGTTGCGTGGCGGGAGGTCGCTGCGGGTTCATGACCACGGGCCGAGGCGCCAGCATCACCGGCTGCTGCTGTCCCGGAACGACGCCGAGAAAGCGTGCGGCAGGCTGGTAATGCGCAAGGCCCCAAACCGCGGCCGCGGCGCCGGCGACGATCAGGACGAGCGCGATCAGCAGCCGCGCGCCCCATCCCATTCCCGTTCGCGTGCCGTTCATTCCGGGGGCGGGTTGTTGCACAGCCGCGCTGCGAGGGCCAGCAGCGCGTCGTCGGTGGGCTCCAGCGCCGTTTCTACCTTTTGCCAGCCGTTGCCCACGGCTTCGGCGGCGGCGCTGCTGATCGCGGCGATGGCAATGGACCCGCGCTCGCGGACCAGATCGGCAAAGCGCCGTCCGGCGCGCGGCGAATGGACGAGCGCGACGGCGCCGTCCG